>JAFGIX010000087.1 GCA_016929395.1 Candidatus Zymogenus saltonus | reverse complement strand
ATATTTTAAAAACCAACGGGGGAAACAGGCCGCATGATCCACCTTAAAACCCCCGTTTCACTGTCTACCATATTGGGTCCACTTCATGGTTCCTTACAATATTTCGTAAAGTCCTATATTATGCATAATCAATGGTAAGTTTATAAAGCTCAATCAACTTTTAAAAAGGGTTTATAAGATGGCAAAAAAGGTTGCCTCCGGCGACAGAAAAAATTTAAAGATAATTTTTACCGGAGGTGTCAGCGGTTTTGATGAACTCTCGTGGGGATTATCGAACGCCCTTAAAGACAGGGTGGATATTGAATCTTATTTCCTCTCTTTCAATGAAAAGAACCGCCACTTATTTAGATCAAAAGGAGTGCCCGAAAAGAATATTTTGGAGCTGGATCTCATAAAGTGGAGAGATGAGGAAATAGACATTGAATATATCAAGAAAATAGAAGAAAAGTATGGAGAACCCAATTTAAATATCTTTTGGCCGAGCGTGAGGAGGGCTGAAAAATTCAGCCATGAAGAAGAACTAAAGATGTTTCAATGCTACACTAAGTTGTATGAGTCGATATTTGGAGAGATCAAGCCGGACTTCATTGTCAATTACGGTGTTGCCTCACTTTCCCTGGTCGTTTTAAACAGGGTGGCCGAAGTCAATAACATACCAAACTTGATCCTGTACAACTCAAAGGTTCCAGATCGCTTTGTCATTCATCGTGGATTGAAAAATCAGTGGCAAAAGGTTGACGATGCCTTTCGCGAATTGAAAGAGAAGGGCTTGAAGGAATCCGAGAGAAAAACCGCTTCTGAATTCTTGAGTGCGTTCAGAAATAAGGGTCTTTTTGTAACCTATGCAAATCTGAATATAAAAAGGCAGAAGAGCATAATTCCGAGAATAAGATCTCTTTTGAGATTGTATTATCAGATTTACAGATTCGGTCTTTTCAAGACTTCACACCTCAGGGAGAGAAATATATTTATGCCGTTCGAATACACTTTTGACAGACTTAAAGTTGAGACGAGAAGAAGATTGGTAAAGAAGCTGAATATTTTTGACAAGCCGAACTATGATGAAAAGTATGTATTTTTCCCGCTTCACGTTCAACCCGAGGCGTCCACACTCGTTTGGGCCCCTTTTTTCCTCGACCAGATTGAAATAATAAACAATATTTCAAAGAGCGTTCCCATAGATTGTTTTGTATACGTAAAAGAACACCCGGCAAATATCGGGCGGAGAAAGCTTGAATACTACAGGGAATTGAAAAGGAACGCCAACGTCAGGCTTTTATCGCCGTGGGAAAATACCCAGGATCTAATACTAAATTCTTCAATAGTAATTACGATTACGGGGACTGTGGGATGGGAGGCGATCATCTGGGAAAAGCCGGTCATTACATTGGGCAACGTCTTTTATAACACATTTGACCTTGTCAAACACGTAACGGATTATACGAAGATGCCGTTTGTGATATCCGACACAATCAAAGATTACATGCCCGACAGAGAATTGCTGCTAAAATATATCACCGCAAACATAAAAGAATCATACCTTGGGATACCCCTTGCACCCTATAATTGTAATCACTTTTCGATGAGCGAGGAGAATCTGAAGAACCTTGCAAACGGTTTGGCGAATCATATCGATAAATATTATCGCAAGCTGGATTTAACTCCCGCTTAAAAAGGAGCACAAATTTTGTATCTATATGTCCGCGTGCCGATGAAGGAAACCCGGGAAGGGAGGATAAGGTTCCGATCAATACTGTCAGGCAATGAGTTTTTTATGAATCGGCACAGCCAAATGGGATTAATGATGCTTTCAGTGACGGATTTGGGAAAGACAACGATAATATTAGGCATGCCGAATAAATCTAAATTTTTTTTGGTTTTCTTACATTTCCGAAGTGGCTTGCATCAAGAAGGTTAATTATTTGAAATACCTTTTTTCTGTCATACAAAAGATTTTTTTATGACGCCAGTATATTTTGGGAAATGAAAAGGGAAAAACGATTCGATGCAAAAAAAATTTTGATGGTCAGCAGGATTTTGGACTCTAAAGATCCGGTGGGCAGCTTTACCCAACGATGGGCGGAGGTGTTGGCGGAAAAGGTGGATTTTCTCTACTTCATATGCCTAGAGGCTTACGATGTGACCGTTAGATCAAAGAATTTCAAGCATTTCTCCCTTGGAAAGGAGAAGGGGTACGGCAGGGTCAGACTCCTATTTAACTATTATCGTCTATTGTTTAAGTTGATGGGGAAGGTGGACGGCTTTTTTGGACACATGAATTCGCTCTATTCCATCCTGGCTGTTCCGGTTGCCTATATATATGGGGTCAAGGTAATCTCTTGGGTGGCCCATATGAATATAAATAACACGATTAGGCTCAACTCATATCTGTCAAACGTTATGGTCACCGCTTCCGAAGAGAGCCTGAATATAGATTCCAGAAAAAAGAGGGTCTTGGGCCATGGTATAGATGTTGTAAAATTTTCAAGGGATAGTAAGATCAAGAGGAGAAAGAGGATCGTCACGATAGGGAGAGTGACCTCCGTTAAAGACAACGAAACGCTCATAAGGTCTATTCATCTCATCGCGGACACGCTTAGGGAAAGGGATTGGAAGCTTGAAGTAATCGGCTCTTCTCCCACGCCCGAAAGCAAGGAATACAGGGAGAAGTTGCTTAAATTGGCGGATGGTTTAAAAATCTCGGATTTGGTCGATTTTCTCCCCGAAGTATCAAACGACCAGGTTCCGGGAATTCTAAACGGAAGCTCGGTATTTGTAAATATGCAGTCAAAGGGGGGTGCGGGCAAGGCGGTCTTGGAGTCTTTGGCCACAGAAACAATCACAGTATTGTGTACCGACACATTTAACGATCATCTTGGGGAGGAGCTGACCGAGTATCTGATATACAAACCAGGAGACCCGAAAGACCTCGCAGAAAAGCTGAAGAATCTGATCGAATTAATGGAATTGGATGAGAACAAGGCTGTGGAGATAGGAAGGGATTTGAGAGACATCGTCGTGAAACACCACAACCTCGACACGTTGATGGAAAAGATTTTATCTCTGTACTGATTGGTTAGAAATGTCGCAAAATATAGAAAAAATAGATAAGAGGATTTTTATTGTGGGGTGTTCCCGGTCAGGGACGACACTCCTCCAGGGGCTTCTGGCGGGTCACCCCCGTATCCACACATTCCCGGAAACGTCGTTTTTAATAAATACTATCGGGATCAAGAAGAGGCCACTTGCGTATCTGGGATTTTCGACGAAGAGGGCCCACTGGGCCATGGAGCGTTTTTTAAGAAGAATCGGAAGAGAAGACATGATGGTTTCATATCCCAAAAGGCCTATATTTATAAAAAGGGCGATAGGGTCTTTCATCTCGATTCTTGATAGACTTGCGATAGAGGCAAAAAAGGATATCTGGGTTGAGAAGTCCCCTATGCACATACGGTTCATCCCATTTATCGAAAAATACGTGAGTGATTATTCGATAATTCATATTATTCGTGACGGCCGTGAGGTGGTGGCCTCCATGTACGACAGGTCTTTCAAGCTACCGGAGTTTTTTTATAAACAGAGAAACCCGAAATACAACGTCAGGTACTGGAACAGATACATCAAGGTATCGAGAAAGTATATAAACAAGCCAAAACACTATTTTGTATTCTATGACCAATTGATAAAAAACACCCGATCAACCATGAAATCCTTATGCGAAAAAATCGGGATACAATATAGTCCAAGAGTCGAGATTATGACGGAAACCGCAAAGGAGCTGTTGGAAATTAGTGATTCGGCCTGGTATGGAAAATTGGAGTCTCCGAAAATGCTGGATTCGAAATTTCAAAAGCACTTTAATGAAAAGACCCAAGACGAGATAACAAAATCTCTCCATCTTGAAACCATAGCGGAGATGAAAAGACTGTACGGCTTGGATATTTAAAGAGTTGAATCCGCAAGACGAGGTTAATGCCGAGGCCACAAGAAGTGCTCTATTGACTTACCAAGTTTTTCAATATCGACCGGTGATTATGAAGAGAAATAATCTGAACGTCCTGCTCCTTGGACTCGACAGGAACGTCCCCGAAGATACAAACAGCCCCTCCTACAGGCGTCTCAAATCGTACTCGGAGGGGATCGCCTCCCTCTCCTTTGTGGTCTTTTCGCTTGCGGGGGAGGACTTTAAAAAATCTTCGGATAAAGCTTTTTACGTATATCCCACAAACTCCAAGAGCAGGCTCCACTACTTCAGGGACGCCTACATTCTCTGCAGGGGGATCATCGAGGGGGAAAGAAAGATCGACATGGTCGCCTCCCAGGACCCCTTCGCCACGGGACTGGTTGCATATCTGGTGAAGAGGAGGTACGGGATGCCCTGGGCCTGCCACGTACACGCCGACTATCTGGAAAATCGCTACTGGCTCTCCGAAACCGTTTTTAACAGGATTCAGAATATACTCGGAAAATTTCTAATAAAAAGGTCGGACGGCGTCCGCGCCGTAAGCAGTCTCATAAAAAAAAACCTGATCGACATGGGAATGGACAAAGACCGCGTCTTTTACGCAACGCCGGCTGTCGAAACGGATCTGATCCCGAAAGACGCCCCGGACAAACCGCTTCTTAAAAAGAGGTACGGGCTTGAGGGGAGGAGGGTGCTGCTGTTCGTCGGCAGGATAGACAAGCAGAAAAACCTGCCGATGCTGCTGGCGGCATTTAGGTCGATAAAAAAAAGACACGGGGACGTAATCCTCTTATGCGTAGGCGGGGGAAAGATGGTAAACGAGATGAGGGATATGGCCGCAGACCTCGGGGTGGAAGGGTCGGTTCGTTTTACGGGCCCCCTTCGCTTCGACGACCTGATAGACTACTATTCCCTGTCGGACATATTTGTTCTCCCGTCTAATTACGAGGGGACTGCAAAGGTTTTGAAGGAAGCGGCTCTTGCCTCTCTCCCCCTAGTCTCCACGATGATGAGCGGAGCCGACGATGTCATAGTCGACGGGAGGAGCGGCTTTTTGGTGCCGGTCGGTGATGCCGAGGCTTTCTCGGAAAGGGTGATGGAGCTTCTCGAAAATCCAGAGATGGCCGAAAAGATGGGGAGGGCGGTAAAGGAGCGGGTTCTGAGGGAGTTCAGCTACGAAAAAAGCATTATCGATATAGTCACAACGTGGGAGAGGATTTACAATCTGAGCAAACACTCTTCGGTATAGAGGGATGCTTACGAAAGATTTGAACGTGCTGATAATTGGTCTGGATAAAGACATGATCCGGGACAGGGAAAACCCCACCTATCGCCGCCACAGGGCCTACGCGGACGAAGTCTCCTCCCTCTCATTTATAGTATATACTTCCAGGGGGGAAGGGTTTTCGGAAACTCTCAATGGAAACTTTTCGGTATACCCCACAAACTCCGCTAATAAATTGACCTATTTTCTTGATACGCTTAGGTTGGGGAAGGGCATCATAAAGGAGAAGGGGATCGACGTTGTCGTGACTCAGGACCCCCTCGCCACCGGGCTATGTGGTTATATATTGAAAAAGAGGATCGGTATCGTTTGGGTGTGTAACGTCCACGGGGACTATATCGACAATCCCCACTGGCTGGTGGAATCCCCTGTAAACAGGGTAAAGAACTTCGTCGGGAAATTCATGATAAAGAAGGCCGACGGCCTTCGCGTGGTGAGCAGGTTGATACGGGAAAAGATGGTAAGGCTCGGCATTGCGCCCGAAAGCGTCGTTCATGCTACGCCGTCGGTCGATCTGGACAAATTCCCGGCCGGAAAATTCAACAAGGACGGTCTGAAGGAACGCTACGGCCTTAAGGGAAAGAAGGTAATATTGTTCGTGGGGAGAATCGAAAGGGAAAAGGAGATACCCCTCCTCCTTGAGACGATGAAGAGGCTCAAAGACGAGCTTCCATCCGCTCGCTTGGTGGTTGTCGGGAGAGGTTCCCTTTTGGACGAGATGAAAAAGACTGCAGGGAGCCTCGGAGTGGACGACAGGGTCAACTTTACCGGCCACCTGCCGTTCGAGACGCTGACAGACTACTACAGGCTCTCCGACGTCTTCGTGCTGATATCGTACTACGAGGGAACGGCGAAGGTACTGAAGGAGGCGGCGATGGCGGAGCTTCCAATAATAGCCACAGACGTCAGCGGCTCGGGCGAGGTTGTGATAGACGGCAAGAACGGCTACCTGATCCCGGTGGGAGACAAAGGGGCGCTTTACCGAAGGCTGGTCGAGCTCCTCTCTGAAGACCGAAAGGCCGAGAGGATGGGAAGGGCCTCAAAGAGGCACGTTGAGGAGGCCTTCAACTTCAAGAGAAACGTCGGTGAGATAGTGGGCGCCTGGGAGAAAATATACAGTCTGAGGAGAAAGATTTAAATCGATTTGTAAAACTAATTTTGATTGAGATTTTTTGAAATCCGAGAAATCTTTTCTACCGTTTTGAAAGCCTCTGTAGAAAAGATTGACTGGATGATTCTTTTATGATAAATTTTTAAACCAGGAATCTTTAGATGTAACGAGAGACAGGTTAGGTTAAGAGTATTGAATATCCTCATTTCCAATGACGACGGAATAGACGCCCCCGGGATCAAGAAACTGGCCGAGAAATTGGAGGAGGATCACGAGATATTTATTGTAGCCCCCACCGATGAAAAGAGCGCATCCAGCCACAGCCTTACGCTGAAGAGACCCCTGACCGTTAGACAGAGATCAAATAACTACTTTGCGGTGGATGGAACACCGGCCGACTGCGTCAACCTCGCCGTGAACTCGATCCTGAAGAGAAGGCCCGATCTCGTCTTGTCCGGAATCAACCACGGCGCAAACCTCGGCGAAGACATCTTCTATTCAGGGACGGTCTCCGCGGCGATGGAGGGACTCCTTCTGGGGGTCCCTTCCATAGCGTTCTCCTTCGAGATGAGAAACAGCTCGGACTTTGCGCCCGCGGCGGAGTTTGCGTCAAGACTCATCAAGTACGTTCAGAAGTGGGGATTAATGAGAGATACGGTGCTCAACGTCAATGTTCCGGACAGGATAATAGAGAGGGAGACGATATACATGATCACAAAGCAGGGAAGGAGGATATACAGCGGCGCCGTGGAAGAGAGGACGGATTTTTCGGGCGTGAAGTTCTATACGATTGGATCAAAGGAGATTAAGGTTGAAGAGGATTTAGACTCCGACTTTTTCGCCGTGAACAGCGGTTATGTCTCTATAACGCCGCTACATCTCGATCTGACAAACTACTCCTCAATAATGGAACTTAAGGATTGGAAGGTTTAGACAAATACGAAAAGGACAGAGTGAAGATGGTCAAAACCCAGATCGAGTCCCGGGGGATAAGGGACCCGAAGGTATTGAACGCCTTTCTGACCGTGAAGCGGCATCTCTTTGTGGAGGAGGCGTTGAGGCCCCAATCCCATAACGATTATCCCCTCCCCATAGGGAGCGGCCAGACCATCTCCCAACCCTACATCGTGGCCCTGATGACGGAGGGGCTTGATCTCAAGGAGGATGACAGGGTCCTCGAGATAGGCACCGGGTCGGGATACCAGACGGCGATCCTCGCCGAGATCGCAAAGGAGGTCTACTCGGTAGAGCGCATCAAGGAGCTTTCAGAGAGGACGAAGAAGCTTTTGAAGGAGCTCGGTTACACAAATATCGAGATAAAGGTCGATGACGGAACCACGGGATGGGCGGGTAAAAGCCCCTTCGATGCGATTATCGTGACCGCGGCATCGCCCGATATCCCAAGACCGCTTACGGATCAGTTAAAGGAGGGAGGCAGGATGGTCATACCGGTGGGGGGGAGGGCATCCCAGGATCTCATAAAGGTAATGAAAAAAAAAGGAAAGCTCGTTAAGGAAAACCTGGGGGGGTGCAGGTTCGTAAAGCTGATAGGAGAATACGGATGGCGGGATTGAATTTTATTTTCGACTTGGCCAGAAAGTCGTACGACTGGGTTCTCCACTGGGCCGAGACCCCTTACGCCGCGTGGGCCCTCTTCATACTGGCCTTCGCCGAGTCATCCTTTTTCCCGATACCTCCTGACGTCCTCCTCATCGCGATGGCGATATCGATGCCGAAGAGGTCGTTCTATTTCGCATTAATATGTTCAGTGGCGTCGGTCTTAGGCGGGGCGTTGGGATACCTGATAGGCCTGAAGTTCATGGAGGTCATCGGGTTTTCGATAATTGATTTCTACGGCTACCATGAGCAGTTTTTCAAACTCCAGTCTCTCTTCAAGCAGTACGACGTCTGGGTTGTGGGGATGGCGGGCTTTACGCCCATTCCCTACAAAGTCTTCACTATCGCGTCGGGAGCCTGCGATTTGAACTTTGTCAAATTTCTGGCGGCGTCGATAGTCAGCAGGAGCGCCAGATTTTTCTTGGTCGGAACAATGATATACATCTTCGGAGAGCCGGTAAAGAGCTTCATAGATAAATACTTCAACCTCCTGACGATACTCTTTTTCGTCCTGATAGCCCTCGGTTTTTTGGTGATAAAGTATTTGTTTTAAGTGTAAAATATGGCTATACAGATCGCGGTCGTGGGCTCCGGCACGGAAGACAAAAATACAAACGAGCTTGCAAGAAAGGTGGGGGGTGAGATAGCGAAGAGGGGGGGCGTCCTGGTATGCGGGGGACTCAAGGGGGTAATGGAGGCGGCGGCCATGGGCGCAAAGGAGGCGGGAGGAACCACCCTGGGAATCATACCGGGCGACGACCCGAAAAGCGCCAACAAATACATAGACCACGTTATCGTCACTGGGATGGGACATGCGAGAAACGTCATCGTCGTCAAATCTGCGGACGCTGTCGCAGCCCTTCCCGGTGGGCCGGGGACATTGAGCGAGATTGCCCTTGCCCTCAAGATGGGAAAGCCCGTGATATGCGTGGGCGGATTTGCCCCGTGGGAGACGATCGATGGGGTGAAGTCAATCAAATCGCCGGCTGAGGCGGTAAAATATATCTTTGAGAAACTAAGTAAGAAATTACGATGAAAAACTGGTACGGAATAAAAGCTGTCTCCCTGGTTTTCCTGATGTCGCTTCTCGTAACACTGGGAGCCTGTGTGACGGGGCCGGGGGTCTACCATACCGTCAAGGAGGGGGAGACGCTCTGGAGAATATCGAAGACCTACGGCGTCGAGATGCAGACCATCGCCGAATATAACGAGATATACGACCCAAACCTTATCTATAAAGGGCAAAAGCTCTTTATCCCCGGAGCAAGAAAGACCAGGGAAGTAAAGGTATATCCGGGCGAAAAGAGTGTCGGGGAGATAAATGTCAAAAAGGGATACTTCGGCTGGCCCACGGACGGACTTGTATACTCCCTCTTCGGCGTAAGGTGGGGCAGGATGCACAAGGGTATCGATATATCGGGACATTCCGGCACACCTATCGTGGCCCCGAGGGAGGGAAAGGTGTCCTTTGCCGGGTGGAAGGGGGGATACGGCAATACGGTTATCATTGAGCACCCGGATAATTTCAAGACGCTGTACGGCCATCTGAATGCTATAAAGGTAAAGGCCGGGGATACGGTCAAACTGGGGGATGTTATCGGGCTTATGGGGAGCACCGGGAAATCGACCGGCCCGCACCTTCACTTCGAGGTCCACAAAGACGGGGTGGCGAGAAATCCGCTTTTTTTTCTGCCGTGAGCCGTGAGATAGATATTTTATGTATATTGTAAAGCTAAAAGAAACGATAGAGGCCGCAAGAGGGGCGAGACCACTTGATCTCATGCTCAAGGGTGGAAGTGTCGTAAACATAGTTACGGGGGAGGTCGAAAAAAAAGACATCTTGATCTACCGCGACAGGATTGTGGGAGTGGTGGACGGCAGCGAATCAAAAGGATACAGCGCCAAAGAGGTGATTGACGTCAGCGGTATGTACCTCACTCCGGGCTTCATAGAGAGTCACGTCCACATAGAAAGCTCCATGGTCACTCCTTCGGAATTCGCCAGGGGCGTCCTCCCCAGGGGCACGACAACGGTGATCGCCGACCCCCACGAAATAGCAAACGTCATGGGAACCGAGGGCATCCTCTTCATGGCGAAGGACGCCGCAAAAACCCCCATGGACATATATTTCTCCCTACCTTCGTGCGTGCCTGCAACGGAGATGGAGACATCGGGGGCAAGGCTGACATCAAAGGAGCTGGAGTCCCTTATCGATGAGCCCTGGGTAATAGGCCTTGGGGAGGTGATGAATTTCCCAGGGGTGATCAATGGAGAAGAAGAGCTGTTAAAAAAGATCAAGCTTGCAAAGGAGGCGGGAAAGGCGGTGGACGGCCACGCCCCACTCGTTTCCGGAAGAGATTTGACTGCCTACCTCGCGGCGGGTATAGGCTCCGACCACGAGTCGTCAAGGTACGAGGAGGGGAAGGAGAAGCTCGAAAAGGGGATGTTTCTCATGATACGGGAGGGGAGCCATGCCAAAAACCTCGAAGACCTCCTGCCCCTCATAAACGAGAAGAATTTTCAATCTGCAACATTTGTCGCCGATGACATCGATCCGAACGATATAATAAACAGGGGACATATCGACTACTTCCTTAAAAAGGCGGTCTCGTTGGGACTGGACCCGACGATAGCCGTAAGGATGGTTACCCTGTCCCCCGCGTCCTACTTCGGCCTTTCCGAAATCGGTATCCTGGCGCCTTCAAAAAGGGCCGATATAATCGTCCTTGAAAACCTAAAGGATTTCAACGTCAAGATGGTCTTCAAAAACGGAAGGCTCGTAGCCGATGAAAAAGGGGCGATCTTTGAAAGAGAGGAACAACACTACGATACGGCTTCTACCATGAACGTTTCCCTTGTCGGCGTTGAATCTATCAGAGTCCCTTGGGAGGAAGGGGAGGCGAGGGTAATCAAGATAGCCGAAAATCAGATCATCACAGATGAAATCCACCTGAAACTCAAAGCCGAAGACGGCTTTGCCGTCAGCGATATTGAGAGGGACATCCTGAAAGTGGCGGTATTCGAGAGACACAGAGGAACTGGAAACATCGGACTCGGTTTTGTCAATGGATTCGGTTTGAAAGAGGGCGCCATAGCCTCATCTATAGGACATGACTCCCACAATATAATCTCCGTCGGGGTGGCCGACGACGACATATACCTTGCTGTTAGGCGTATAGTGGAGCTGAAGGGCGGCCAGGTGATTGTCAAAGGGGGCAGGGTAGTCTCGGAGCTTCAGCTCGAGGTTGCCGGGCTTATGAGCCACCTGCCTCTCATCGAGGTGGACAAGAGAATTGAAAAGAACCTTGAGGAGTCCAAGAATGTCGGTTGTGCCATAGACACTCCCTTTATGATGCTGTCGTTTTTGCCCCTGCCGGTGATTCCTAAATTAAAGATCACCGATAAGGGTCTTTTTGATGTGACCGAGTTTAAAATCGTACCCCTATATTTATAATAAAGAGGTTCTTGTTTCAACATTACTCTTGACAAAAAGCCGTTAAGCTGATATTTTTATTCTTTTAGGTTTGTAAATATTGCCCTCGTAGCTCAGGGGATAGAGCATCGGATTCCTAATCCGGGGGCCGCACGTTCGAATCGTGCCGGGGGCACCAAAAATTTCAAGGGGATTAGAGGAATTTCTAATCCCTGATTTTATATATAGTATGAAAATATGTCACAAAAGGAAAAAAGGTCATAAAAGACAAAAAATGGTCTGCTCTAACAGATTCATTAAAATAAATTAATTAAGATAATATTGATAAAAACATTTTTTCCATTGACACTAATTACTAATAATGATACTTTAAAAATGGAAAATATGAAGAATATCAACATATTATAAACGCCACAGGCATTATGAAAGTTCGGCCATCCGAGGTGTCATGTATAGAGTCCGGGGTGTCATGTATAGAGAGAGACGGAGATTTTCTTTGTGGATGGGATTATTTAAGAGGGATGGTTATTTATAAGGATTGGTTTTTGGAACGTTTGTTATTTTCACGGCAGGATACTCAAGTTGGAGATTTAGGATCTTGAGCGATATTTGATACTTGACAAGGAAAACCTATTTCTCTATTATCCTGAAGTAAAAGGGCGTGAGGTTAAAAGAGTCGAAATGTATTATTACCTTTTTAATTTTGCTTCATAAAAAACAAATTAAAAAGAGATAAATATAT
>JAFGIX010000086.1 GCA_016929395.1 Candidatus Zymogenus saltonus | reverse complement strand
TATTTTAAAAACCAACGGGGGAAACAGGCCGCATGATCCACCTTAAAACCCCCGTTTCACTGTCTACCATATTGGGTCCACTTCAGTCCTTAAAGGGATTAGGCCAACCTGCTAAAATATAGCTAAAAATAAACCAGCTTGGGCTAATAGGGCACAGCGCTCCGGAAATGGTATCTTCCTTATGGCTTCCGAAAGGGTAACATCAGCAGGATGCATTATTAATCGAAAGAGAACAAGTCGTGCGCCTTCCTCCTATTTTTGCCTCACACATAAAAGTAGATTCAGTCGAATTTACCGACCCTGTAGTATCTTTATGTACCCCCATTTGCCGCCTATTTTCACCGGGGCTAGACCCTGGGCAAAATCCCCGGAATCATCAAACTGGGGATTGACGACATATTTTCCGGTCTTATCGATGTATCCCCATTTGTTGTCTATAGACACCCGAGCAAGACCCTCGTGGAATTCGTAAGCTAAATCGAACTTTGGATTGATGACATACTTTCCTGTCTTGTCAATGTAACACCATTTGCCCTCTATTATGCCACCCATTTTCACCCAAGCCAGCCCCTCCCTAAAATGCCACGCAAAATCAAACTGGGGCTCTATAACATACTTTCCCGTCTTGTCAATGTAACCATATTTGTTGTCAGGTATCATGTCTTCAGTGCGAAATATTTTCACCCGAGCCAGACCCTCGCTGAATTCGAAGGCATCATCAAACTGTGGCTCAATGACATGCTTCCCCGTCTTATCGATGTATCCGTATTTGCTGTCGATCAATACGCAAGCCAGACCCTCGTGGAAATCACAAGCTAAAGCGAACTGAGGTTTGATAACATACTCCCCAGTCTTGTTGATGTACCCCCATCTCCTGCCTACTTTCACCGGAGCCAAGTCCTGGGCAAAATCCCCAGAATCATCAAACTGGGGATTGACGACATATTTTCCGGTCTTATCAATGTATCCCCATTTGTTATCTATAGACACCCGAGCAAGACCTTCGTGGAATTCGTAGGCTAAATCGAACTTTGGGTTTATGACACGCTTCCCAGTTGTGTTGATGTATCCGTATTTACCGTCCATTTTCACCACAGCCAGACCCTCGCTGAATTCGAAGGATAAGTCATCGGAATAATCAAACTGGGGCTCTATAACATACTTTCCCGTCTTGTCGATGTATCCGTATTCGACACCTATTAACACCGCAGCAAGACCCTCGTGGAAACCCCAAGCATAATCAAACTTAGGGATTATTGCCACGAAGGAACGATCCTCAAGAGTCTTAGTTGCATCGGGATTTGTTCCTTCTGATAGATCAAAATAAAAACAAACCGAAATCCCGGGAACCGCCTTTTCGGTCTTGGTGTCTTCCGTAACGACTGTTGTTGTGTTGTTAGTCCTGAGGGCAACTATCTTGACATCATCAATCACCCGGCCGTCATTTTTCACCAATTCCATTTGTTCATCCGCCAGGCCGTCATTGCAACCAAGGTCGAGAGTAATTATCGTCCCCTCGTTCCCGTCCTCACTAACCAAAGACACAATAGCGCAAATGGTCTCAGTCGATGCTCGAGAGTAAAGCGGCAGGAACAGTAAAATAATTGCGATTAAAAGTAAATTCCTGGTATATCTATCCATCTCATGCTCCTCTTCATCTGCCGTGCATAATCAATCGACGACGTTAGTCAATCTGTTTATGTGTGATTTCCTTTATATAACACGATCAATTCTATCATATCCTGATCTGCCCCCACTAATGGAACCAGTCTTTACGTCGGCCTCTACGCAAATGTTTCGTGTCGAGGTTCCGAATGCCGGGTAGGTACAACTTCAGCGGCCTAGGGCTGTAATCAAGAAAGCGGCTCGGTCTTATCTAGCAAAAGGGCACGATCGAGCAAGGGGGGCGTTTTCTTTGCCCCCCTTTCGTGATCAATTGTAACGGATTGCTGTGCCATATTCGTCGATCGTTCGGAAAACATGAACGGGTTTATTATCATAGACCAAGACCGCTTCTGGCCTCTTTGTGGTTTAAGGGGAGGGATATTTGATAATCCCAACCTTACTTCCAATTTGGACATATGCGATCCCCCCCGAAAACGGCTCTGCCCAGGTCGCATAATCGTCTTTATAGAACGAGGACTTTTCGACATCAATTATAGTCTTACCCGTTTTATCGATGTAATACCAACCGCCTAGCGCATATCCGGTCCATTCCATCACCGGCGCAAGCCCTTCCGAAAATTCCTGGGCGTTGCCGAATTGGGGCGGTATCACAAACGAGCCTGTTTTGTCGATATAACCCCACTTGCCGTCAATCGAAACCGCCGCAAGACCCTCGGAGAAATTCTTTGCTCCATCGAAGGAGGGGTCAATCCTGACATCACCTTTACTATCTATATACCCTCGTTTGCCGTTATCGTCGTAATAAATTGCGAGCCCCTCAGAAAAAATATACATTTCGGGATATGATGAAAAATAGCTGAATTTGGGAGCTATCACCACCTCACCTTTTGTGTTAATGAATCCAGCCTTTCCTTTCAGCACTACTAACGCCATTCCTTCCTTGAAGAGCCCTATTTCGTCGAATCGAGGCTTGACGAAAATATCTCCCAAATCATTGATCATACCCCACTTGTCACCGATTTTTATTCGGGCAGTGTTCTCTGAGAAAGGTTCGGCATCGTCAAACTGCGGCTTTATAATCGCCCTCCCCTGCTTATCAATATAGCCCCATTTTTCACCGACGCAAACGGGGGCCTTCCCCTCCGAGAATTTCCTGGTTTCATTGAACGTGTGGCCGAATATAAACTCTCCTGAGACATCAATAAACATCCATGCTTCTTCTGACTTTACCTCCGCAAAACCTTCAGAAAATGTTTTAACCTCATCGTAGATCGGCTTAATGACAGGAACACCCTTATTGTCAATGAAACCCCATTTCCCGTCGACCTTTACCGGCGCCCGCCCGGAGTCAAAGTCGCCAACGGAAACGTATTTCGGATCGACCAACACGGTTCCGTCTTCTCTGACATAACCGTATAGTTTGTCGACCTTGATCACGGCGATCCCTTCATAAAAGGGGGCGATAAAATTATATTTGGGTTCTATTACAAACGTTGGTGCTTTTGCGGTTCCACCGGCAAAAGAAAAAAGACCTGCACAAACAATTACCGATCCACAAAGGATTAGACGGTAAATCTTTCTGTTCATGGAAAATCTCCTTTTATATGGATTGATCAAATAAAAAAGTTTTTTTATCTTACGACTATAGAGGAGACATGCGGAATAAAAATATCATCCGCGAGTCAATACCGATCCAGTATTATTAATATTAGATACTTTTACCAACGCTTAGTCAATTCCTTTAACTCAAATAAATGGCGTACCCCCCATTAGCAGTATTTATACTTAAATCCATTGAGATCACTGCCGATCATCATTCTCGATATTTACGGCATAAGTTTTGTGGTTATAATGTTTACACAAGACCACATTTCCTGCATTGATTTCCTGTAAACGGGGAATTACTTCTTGTTTTTCATATTCCGTCTGATAATAAAGAATATCAGACAAATCCCAAATAAGATGGAAATAAGAAAAATGAGTATCAACAATTCGTAAATACTTATTATCATATCAATTTCTCTCATTCAAATTTTAATCAACAACTCTATATGCTCTACGTTACTCCACGATAAAACTTTTCGTCCATTCCGGCAAAGTAGGCCTCTTATTATTCTCTCCCATTTCTTGCCATTTTTCATCCGTCAGTCGATCACTCATAGGTTGTTTGAATTCATAGTAAGAAAACACGCCACCGCGGCAAACTCTTTTACCCATGCTGTCATCAATGAGGACGTAGATATTGCACGGAGCACCCACCCCCTCCTCGAGGACCTGTCCGGTATTAGAATCTGTATGAACATCGGCAATTACGTCCATCTTTGTGTCCGTTTCGGAAGTTATCTTATTCATCAACTCTTTGGGGAAATCTGCCAGGGATTCGAGCGTATTTCCTATATTTGATATAGCATCATACTCTTCTTCGGTGAGTTTCTCGTTCTCCAGCTCCTTTTCGGATATTACTTTAAGTCGGGTAAGCAACTTCTCAAATTCAGCGATCTTCTCAGGAACGCCCTCCGGTGCGATACCAAGTGTCGTGAGACTATTTCTGAGGTCACCCATCATCTCCCCGAGACGTCCATAGACCTCCGGATATGGTTCAACATACCCATAGGTTTTCTTTTTAATAAGAATTGACTTTCCCATCATTGTATAGCTCTGCTTGGCGTACAGGATCGTATCGTGGCGAAGCTCCGTCCAGGAACCAAGAGCCGTGGCAAGGGATTTATCCATCCATGCGCTCGATAACATGAATTTTGGGACACCGCTTCCCTTTGGTTGCTGCAAGAGAGGCAATAATGAATACAGCCACCGCCAGTAGAGGTTTTGTTTCCACTCCGCCTCGGTCTTGGTTGAGAATTCCAACCGCAGGATATCAACCTGTTCAAAATAGCCTTTATACTCAGTATCTCCCTCACGGTCAAGGATTTCAGAGGCCCTTTCGGATCCAAACACGGACATTACGTCCAACCCCCTGGGGAATGTCCTGGTTGGCCCAACACTGTCGACAATTCCCCAAGTAAAAGGTTTCCCTGAGCCAGTGAATTCAAGACTCTTTACGCCGAAGACGAGCTGTTGAAAAATATATGAATCTGGGATGAACCGCTGTCCCATAAATCGAAAGCCCTTGTTTGTATCCTCGAACTTGCCGTTTTCTACGAATGCCGCCCCGGACAGTATTTTGGGCGGGCGAAGTTTTTTCGCCTCCTCGATGAATTTGGAGAGAGCTTCAGGTTTTCCGTATCTATCGATCGACCCGCCCGAAGGGAAAATTTCACTGGAAAGCGCCCTGTAATCATCCACGGTAAGATCATCGGCAGTGCCGACAAAATAGGCCGTCGGCTCATAGATTTTCCGCCACAACGAGAGGGTCTCCTTATCTCCCGAGAGAGCATCAACCATGAGCAGCGCCTGGAGCGTCATCATTTGGCCGTGGTTTTCACCCTCCAAACTGCCCCCCTTTAACTTAAAGTCTATCCTGCCATACCACATCATTACATTGAAGTATTCTTCAAACGTCTCATTCCTAGTATAGTGGCCCCTCGGAATGTACTGGGAATAATCCTCGTATGCATATGGTGTATTATAAAAGTCGGGGTTTTCGACGTACCTGAGAAGCTCTCGAAATGCGAATCCTTTGTGAGCCTTGATATTTTCGATTTCCTTATTCACAATTTCGTCGAGGCCGTATTCCACCGTATAGTCCGGATCCCAGATCTTTTTCGGAACGGAAAAATAACCGATGTTCAAAAGCGCCGCCTCTTTCACCATTGGGTCTTTTGCCGCCTTATACTGAGCTATCGAAAGCGCAAGCATTTTGTCGGTAAGGGCCTTTGCCGTATCGGACAGCACTTCTATCTCTAAAATTCTCAGGAGATAATCGAAAAAGACGTGACCCGTGTGCAAAACGGCGTCCGTCGTGACAAATGCCGGCTGGCTTTGGTCGTTAGTACTATTGTAGATTTCGTAGATTTCCTTTTCGCCGCTTTTGGTCACGACAAAACCGTTCTTTTCGAGAAGTTCTTTCGCTTCATTCGAAAGGGTAAGCTGGGTAAGAAGCGCCTCGTAGGAAAATAAGGGGCTTGATGTAAAAATTACGAACAGAACCATGGTAAAAAACAAAATTTTAATCTTCTTCATTTCTTGATTCCCTAAGAAAGTTACAGCAAGAAACTCTTGGTCTCATAGACTTCGGGAAGAACGTTTTCCCCGAGTCCGTATATATTTTGATTACCTGACCTTCGGTGAATATCGCTTCGGGTCATGAGGGTCGATCTGGACACCTTTGTCAACCTCATCATCGAAGATACAATAGGGTACAGGCGATTGTTCGGTCTGCTCCCAGATGTCAAGATTGGGATCTCTGTCAATATTACCCCATATCCTAAAGAGGAATCCTGCCTCGTCGGCCGAGATGAACTCGTACTGGTATATAATGAGCAGATAATATTGAAGTCGATCTTTATCAATGCCGATGGCTACGGGATCCTTAGAGAAGGCGCTATTTTCGGTAAAGTATTCCATTTGCGCCTCATAGACTTTCTCGAAGAGGTAATCTCTCTCGCGACTTATCCTTTCCTTCTTTGACTCAGTGATCTGATGATTCATCCAGAAAAGACAAGCAAAGACCACGGCCACCAGGGCAATTCCGGAAACTATCATCCTTAAAGGATGTACGGGTTCAAGGTAAGCCGGCCGGTTTGGCGTGAGGCTCCGAATTCCAAGGTAAATCATAAATCCGCCGATGAGGACGCCAAAAAAAGGGATGACGGCTATCATGGAAAATTCGCCGAAATCCATTAGCCAATCTAGTCCAAAGTACACCGCTATAACCAAAGCCAGAACCGCAACCCCGATGTATCCGAAAACAAGAAGCAAGATTATCCTTCTATACCTCTTTCTCCGATCTTTTATGAGATATATCCCTCCCAGTTTCAGGAACAGGTAGATAAAAGGTACAATAGATATATAGGGTAATAGTGTAAAAATCCCGTATCCAGTATTCGCGAATGCGGAATCGACGGTAAAGAATATCACGAGAATCGTCATCGTAAGAGTGTATACTTTATTCATGATTCCCTAACTTTACAGGTAATCAGTTCTATGGAACGGTAAAGATCGCCAAGTCACTCTATTGAAAATGAAGGCAACAAAAAAGAAGAATATTATAATAGAATAAGCGTGGTTTTCCTTCTGACCATATGTTTTCGTTGGAAATCTCTGCTTATTGGGCTTATATGTAAAAGCTCCAGTCCCGATGTACTCCTTGAAGCCTTCCATAATTCCACACCCTTCGATACACCCCAAAGCAAAATTATCCAAACAGTGAGGACTTTCTGGTGGCCGGTGAGCAACAATACGGTTTTAATTAACTGACAGGATTGTCCTGCCCCCGATAATGACACCAGTATTGAAGTTAATCTACAGGTGGATTTTACTCTCTCCGCCACTTTTCTGTCAAGACTAAACCATCTATCAGCTTAGAAAGGTACTTAAGACCTGTTTAAAGAAAATCTTGCTCTTTTTTCTGTTTTTTTCAGTATACAATATCATACCAATTCATAGGTTATATCCTGTATTGTGGCGGGTAACAGGGATCAGTACACGCACAGCAGTAATTTCTTGACAATACCGTATTTTTTCATTAGCCTCCTCTAATGTCTTTGCATAGTAGATGAGGTTCGCCTCAACATTGCCTGTTGTCCTGGTCTTATACTTTACGCAGTAGGCGTTAACATCCGGGCAGTACTCCGCGGTGGAGATCCCGGAAATAATAAAACAGCACAAAAAAGCGGCGATGGTAATGAGCCTTTTTATCTTTTCCTCCAATAAAATAGATATCAGCTATTACATTCCTTAATTTACACCCGTTTCACATCAAAATCTGATTCGTAACAAGGGCTCGTTTCCGAGGGGCGGGCTGGGATACGAATATGGAACGGCGGCTCCTTTGAACTGTGGCTCCCGACAAATGATAAGTGTGACCCGACGAATAACACTGGTGGATGTACCGTAAGAATTAAAAGAGTGAGGAAGGAATAAACTATCTTAGAAAAGGTTTTTTAGCTTCTGAATTACTTCTACAATTTATACACAGGATTTGTTTAATCATAAAATATATGAATACCTTTTCCTGATATACTATTACCCGCTTACTAGAAAAGGTAGTGTCAAGATAATTGTGTGCGGGTCGATCCTCTCGTGGACGTGGAGCGACACCGTCGGCACATCAAAGGTCGTCCTTTCCAACTTCCCCGCCCAGTTGAGGTACGGCTCCTGCCTTTTCTTCAACTCCTGAAGGGCGGTCTTTGCTTCCTCAAGGCTCTCGGCAGAAAGGCCGCCGTCAATGATATTCTCGATCTCGCTCCTCCCCGAATCGAACATCAACTCCGGGTCGATATGAGGATCATAGGCGTATCTTTGCTTCCCCTCGTCCTTGTCCGTCTCTGCGGTAACCAGCCCGATGGGGGGATTGTTCATACGATCCTTGTCTTTATGGTCGTATTGGCCTATTCTCTTTTTCTTGCTCATGATAGAACCTTATGATTTTGCTAATGAATAATTGTTTGCATTTGTAAGAATCTATTTATTTTAATGCGTTTTGATACCAGAAAAGCAACTTACAATCAAACTGTTATTTTTAACATTTCTTCTATTTTGTGAAATTCATATCATGTTACGACTTAAATAGAAATATTCCAAAAGGACAATAATTGATAAATAAATTGCAAACAATTTTGAAACAAAGACGAAACAGAAAAGATGTGTTTACCTAACCGATGATGTTTTAGAGATATTTAGGCGCATTAACGGGGCAAGAAGCCACTCCCATAAGTTTGTTTTCATCTACAATAAAAGGAGGCCTGTGAAGAGTATCCGCACCGCCTTTGGAGGCGCCTGCAGACGAGCGGGGATCAAAGACTTCGTGATGCACGACCTGCGCCACTGTTTTGCGACAAACATGAGGAAGGCCGGGATCCACGATTCGGTCATTATGGCACAGACGGGACATAAAACCGCATCGATGTTTCTTCGATACAATGCCGTGGACGAATCTGACGGGAGAGATGCCGTCAACAGGTTATCGGATTATCTCGACGGCGAGACAAAAAAAGTGACACAAAAGCGACACATAAAGCGTTTTAGATTTTTCATGAACCAAAAAAAGGGCGGATTCTTTGCCAAGTTTTTGAAATCATTGGGGAAATTTGGCGCGCCTGGCAGGAATCGAACCTGCGACCTACGGATTAGAAGTAGCGTTTTCTCACCAGTTTATTCAATAATTTTCAATACTTACCGAAATTTAAAGAGACCAAAAACGACCAAAAAAGGCCATAAAATCAGGGGTTTTGTACCGATTATGTATCACTATTTTGGTAATTTTACCGCCCCGGAATAAGGTGGTCATATTTTTCACTCAAATTTAAGTGTTTTTTGGAGGTTTAAAAATGAGTAAAGTTACTTTGTATGACGAAAACGGTAACGCCTTGGGCCTTGTGGCCTATACCGACAATTTAGATCATTGGGACGGCCACAACATGACTTGTGGGGCGACAGGCCGACACTTGGGAGTTGGCAAGCTCAAAGACGGGCGTTTTTATGTATGTCATGGGACGAATTGGCAAGGCGAGAAAAATCACGCCGAGCTTATTTCGGAAGAGGAGGCGAAAAGCCTTGTATTAAGTCATAGGGCCGATATGTATCAGGAGATATTCGGCGAAGAGCCTCCGGTATTGGATTAAACACTTTGGGGGCCGTTTCAGGCCCCCTTTTTTTTATCTTTGACTATATCTTGTATTGTGGAATAATTATTTTAAAGGAGGGTGTGGACATGAAACAGACTATAAAAATTGATAAACGGATTAATGAAAAAAAGATATTAAGAGAGCTTGAGGAAAAACAACGTGAAATACCCAAAATTGTGATAATGAGCGATAAAACAGAAAGAACCTTAAATCCATCGACAATCCTTTTTGTTAATTATTTGAATAAAAATATTAAAGATATAAAATTGAAAAAAGAGATATTTGACATTCTTTATGAATTAATCGAAATTCGTGATTATTATTTCAAGGTAAGTATAGATATTCATAAAAGAGACGATATGTTTTCAAAGGCGAAAGATGCCGTCAAAAAAATAAATTATAGAATTGAGAGTTTAAACGCATCGATAAAACCAGAATTACATACATATTTCTCTAAAATTGGTGATTTCACTTTAAACCCCGGCGTAACTCTCCGTTTTGGTAATAGAGAACCCCGAACAAAAGAACATAAGGCATTTCTTTTATTGAGCGATTTTTTAAAATCAAGAGATTTTCATCTTTTGGGGCGATGCGCTTTTCGTGTTAGAGGGAGAAAATCATGCAATAACCTCTTTTTATCCACGAATAAAACGACAGAACATTGTAGTCGGTGGTGCGGGCAAACCCATTCGAGACTCAAAAAAGACTTTTAATTTCCGCCCTTTGACCCATTAGATTTTGACACCTTTTTCGCATTTCCCATAAAAAGCGTCTAAATAAGTGTATATATGCATATAAATACTCTTGAATTAAGAAAATTATCTTATATAATTAAAGAAAATAAGAATTTTTTGGAGTGTAGGAAATGTCAAAAAATATTGCCTTAAAAACAGAAATCTTAAGACAGGGGATCACGCAATATTGGGTTGCCTCCCAGATCGAAATGATACCATCTCGGTTGAGTGAAATCGTTTGCGGATGGCGGACTCCCTCGGAAGATGAAAAAGAGCGGATCGCCTCGGTGCTTGGAAAATCCGTCTCGGAACTTTTTTCGGAAACCAAAAATGACTAATTTCGAGTTGGTAAAATCCTTGACTGACCTCCCCTCACTTATGGAAGAGGCGGGGCTGGCGATTAATCGGGGGGGTTTTTGTAAGTGTTTTCTCCATGAAGATCGAACGCCGAGCCTCAAAATCTATCCCGACCAAGGGCGGTGGTGGTGTTTTTCGTGTAATCGAGGCGGAGATGTTTTTGATTTTTGCGAATGCTTTTACAAGCTGGACACAAAGTCGGCCTTGTCATTTTTAGCGCAAAAGGCGGGGCTTAATATAATCGGGAAGCCAATCGCCCCGGAAATAAGGCGGGAGATTGAAGAGAAGCGACAAAGGCGAGAACGGGAAAAAATGTTTAAGCAATGGGTAAAGTCGGAAACTTTAAAGTTGGCTGGGTTGTTGTACAAGCTTGACATTATGATCGACAAGATCACCCCAAAATCGCTCGGCTTTGAGTGGAGTAGATTCTTGATGGAGAGCCGGGAAATTTTTGAATATCATTACGAAATTCTTTTAGGGCATGATTGGGAAGCAAAACTCGAATTGTACGAGAGGGCTATTGATGGATAGACAGGAGCTTGAAGAACAGGAACAGATTGCAATCCGAGAAGAGGGCAACAGTACTGACCGCCTTCCCGGCCTCCTCTCCACTTATGACATTCTAAATACAGAATTTCCTGCACCAACTTGGATTATACCGGAGATGTTGTCGGTCGGAGTTGCGATTCTGGGGGGTCGACCAAAAACAGGAAAAAGTTGGATGGGCCTTCAGCTTGGACAGGCGGTTGCTTCTGGGGGAGTTGTTTTCGGAAAAAAGGTTGACCCTGGACGTGTTCTAATTATTGCCCTCGAAGATCACCCTCGCCGTCTAAAAGACAGAATGCAGAAACAAGGATGGTCGCCGGGATTGCCCGCAGATTTTATAACATCAAAATTGTTTAGAGAGCGTTTTGGTGATCTTGGGAAAGGCGGGGGGCAGTTATTGGCAAAGCAGATCGAACGTTGGCAATATCGCTTTGTTGTGGTGGATACGCTGTCAAGGGCCATTGGGGTTGATCAGAATGACGTTAATGCAGTTACCAACGCAATCGGCTCACTCCAAGAAGTAGCTCAAAATCTAAATACTTCCATTCTCCTGATCGATCATCATAAGAAGGCACTTGCCGACCCTGATGCTGTATCTGACATATTGGGGTCTACAGGAAAGGGTGCTGTAGGTGATTGTCTTTGGGGGCTTTACAGACAGGCCGGGAAGGTGGGGGCAAAGCTGATTTTAACAGGAAGGGATATAGAGGAGCAAAGCCTAAAATTAAATATCGATTGGGAGACCGGGCTTTGGAGTTGTGAAGGCGAGGCAAGTCTTTACGAATTGAGCGGACGACAAGGCGAAATTATAGAATTTTTACAGGATGCGGGGGCTTGTGGAATTACAGATATAGGCGATGCCCTTGGAATTAATAAAGGAAGCGCATATAAAATATTAAGCGATCTCGTAAACCGGGGGACAATCCTTAAAAGCGGTAAAGGTCGAGGCGGTGTTAAGTATTCTATCCTTTAGGGGAATATATATATTATGGCAACTAAACCAACCAACCCAACCAAGGCAACCAACCCAACCAAGGCAACCAAAAAGGTTGAAATAGGACAACCAAGTAACTTATTGATATTATTAAGGAAAATGGTGTTAGTTGCTTTAGTTGGTATAGTTGGGCAACTACTATGGTTGCACCATAGAAGGAATCTAAACTTATTAGTAAAAATTACTAAAATGCTTCAAGATCGGCGGGGTTTAAATGGGAATAGTCAATAATTACAGTAATTTAGGAATATTGCCCCTAAAAGAAGCATTATCAAGAGTTGATATTTTAGGGGAAAATAGGTCATTTTGTATCAAGTTGGTATCATCTCACTCTTTTAAGGGAAAAGCGTTGGGAAATCGGGGGGTTGGGGTGTTGAATACTTTACCAGAGATAAGTTATTCGCCATTTTTGGGGGGTTGTCAATGAGTTTGAAGCCTCATTTAAAGGTTGAAATAAATTATTACAGGAAAATGAAGGTCAAGGAATATGACTTTGAAAAGGCGGGTATTTCCCGGAGTGCATTCTTGAACGCCCTGAATGGCGGGAGTTGTGAGATTGTAACGATTCACAAGGCGTTTGATCTTCTCAATGTGCCGGAGAGTGAGCGCAAAAGTCTTATTGAATGGGGGGAAAATGACCGAGGATAAGATCAAGGCGAAATGTGAAGAGATCAGCGATCTCCTGATAAGGAAAAACTGGGATTACGGAAACTCGGTTTTTAATCCGGTCGGGATATTCTCAAAGGCTCCACCGATTGAGGCCCTAAAGGTAAGGATTGACGACAAACTTTCCCGCATCGCTTCAAGTGGGGAAAAGAACTTCAAAGAGGACACTTTACTTGATCTTACAGGGTATTTAATTTTGCTGATTATCGCATTGGAGGGTGAACATGACAGATAGAAATAAAAAGGGCCAGTTTTCAGGCCCAAATGAAACGTCTTTTAAGGAAGGGAATAAAACGCCCTCACAATTCAAGGAAGGCAATAAGCAAAGCCTTAAACACGGGGGAAATGCTTATCTACAAACGGGAGAGGTGCCGGACTTGCCTTGGAAAACGGAGATTGAGGGGGAGCTTGACAGCCTTCGGGCGGGCCTTGTCGCTGATCTCGGCGGTCAGGCCATGATGACGGAGGGTCAATCGCTTTTAATAGATCAAGTTATCCAATTATCAGGGTACACGAGACTTATTGATTTTTGGATTCGAGAGAACGGAGGGCCTTTCGTTAAGGCCGAGGGGGGAGACTTAAAGGTCAAATCCGCACTATCCGCATTTTATCTGGCTTGTCATAACAGCATCCGATTAACTTTGACATTACTAAAACTACATGAACCGAGGTCATTTGAGCGGGCGACTCCCTTTGAGCAATACCTAAACGAAAACGAGGTAAAGCATGAAACCGAAAAAGATTGATTTCATAGAGTTTGCCGAAAAGTTTTTCTATGTGCGAAATAAAGACAACAGCGTATCGCCCATTAGACTTGAACAATGGCAGATCGACAACTTTATCCGGCCCGTGTTTTATGATCTCACCCCGGACGGATTGAGAAAATACGACCTCGCCGTTTTCTCGGTGCCGAAAAAGAATGGGAAAAGCACTCTCGCAGCCTTATGCATCGCATATCTTTTGTTGGCAGATGGTGAGCAATATCCTGAAATCATCTCGCTTGCAAACGACCTTGAACAGGCCCGGCGGATATTCGACTTTGTAAAACGGTCTTTTGAACTCTCGCCAGTACTGCGACAGGAGGTTGTGATAAAGAGAGATCGCATAGAGGCCCGGAATGGAGGCTGGTATCAGGTCATTAGTGCCGACTCGGTGAGCGCACACGGCTATGACTGCTCGGCAATCGTGATTGATGAAATGTGGGGTTTTCAGGATTACAAGCTATTGGAGGCGGTGGCTCCCTCTCCGGCGAGGCGAAATCCCTTGACGCTTGTCGTGACTTATGCGGGAAATCAGCCGTTTCCGGGAAATCCGCTTTTTGATTATTACGAACGGGGAAAAGAGGGCAAAGACCCGAAAATGTACTTTTATTGGTCGCATGAGAATTTAGCAAGTTGGGTTGACGACCAATACCTCGAAAGTGAGAAAAAGAGATTGCCGGAGTTTATGTTTAAACGCCTCCACAGAAATCAATGGACAGTTGGGAGCGATAACTTTTTGACAAAGGAAGACGTTGACGCATCGATTGACCCGGAATTGAGAAATCGGGATAGTGGACAGGGTGAACGGTTTACTATTTCATGTGATCTTGGCCTCCGTTCAGATCGAACCGTGATTAGTGTCGTTCACCGTAATTGGAAATCGGGGCGGATAATTCTTGATCATGTCAAGAGCTTTGAGGGGAAGCGTGGGGCCGAGGTAAACATTGCCGATGTTGAAAGTCATTTAATTCATTTGTGGCGCAACTTCCGACAATCAAGACTTGTGATTGACCCTTGGCAAAGCATCGGCCTGATACAGCGATTAAAGGCCCGTAATGTGAAGATTGAGGAGTTTGTTTTTTCTGGCGGAAATCTCACAAAAATGACCGAGGCCCTTCTTGGGGTTTTCAAAGACCGAACGATAAAGATTTTCAAACATGACGAATTAATCAAAGAATTGCTAACAGTAATGATTATTGAAACGAGTTACGGCCTCCGCATCGATCATAAATCAAACATGCATGATGATTTTGTGATTGCGCTCGGCATGGGCGTTTTTACTTTATCGGGAGAGCCGACACGAATTTATACACAAAAAGATTTTCAAAGCGTGGCCCTATTTTAAAATGGAAAAGCGAGAATATATTTTGAACGATTTAAGGGTTGGGTTGATTTCAAAAGAATTGGCCCAGAGAAAACTTAACGAAATAGAAGAGGACAAAAAAATGGAAAATGAAAAAAAGGAAAACCCGGCAAAAGAGGAGAAGGCGTTTCTGGTCGGTCGAGGCGATCTCGAAGGGGAGAGTTTTATTTTTCAAGAAAATCCGGCTTTGCGGAATGTGCGATTGAAGATTTGTTGCAGGCCCGAACTTTTGGGGGCTGATAGGCGGTGGTATTTGAAAGCAACCGGAGGCACTTTCGGACATGAACATATTTTTATCTCGGACATGATACCGATTAGCATGGACGGGCGGTATCGAATCGAATACGAAAAGACAAAATATGAGATGAAAATTTCTGAAAAAGATTTCGCTTTGGACGGCCCTGTATCAGCCGAAGTTGAAATCGAGAAAATGGAGGGAAAATAACATGGGCGAAATTGAAACGGCATTGGAGAAAATCAAAGAGCAGCGAGAGGCGGAGTTAATGGAGGCGGTCGATATTGTGTGTCGATTTAAGGAGCTTGACAAAGAATACGTTTTAAACGTAATTGCAAAAATGAGCGAAACACACAACATGACACCGGAGGAGGTCATGCGAAAGCGTTTTGGGATTGACGTTGAGGCCCGGCGCAAAAAGAAGGAAGAGGAGGCTTTCCATAAGGCTTTTAGGGAATATCGGCCTAAAACTATCTCGGCCTCGATAGGCGGAGAGCATGACGAAAGTGTCAAGGCCGGAATTGAAAAAGGAAGGCGGCTAAAAGAGGTTTATTCAAAATGGGGCCAAGTGCCCTTTGAAGAGCGTGAAAAGTATCAGGGCGATCCTGAAACCAAAGAAGAGTAAAAACCAAGGCCGGGGTTGTAATGGCCCCGGTCAATTTTTAGTCTATATCTGTATGGAATGTACCAGTTAGTGGTAGTGGGATGAATAAAATACATGAATAAACTATTTAAAATATTTCTTGACATTTTCTTATGCAGATATGGTATAATTTTATTGGAATATTCTAATAAATGGGGTTATTGCTATATGAAAAAGACCAAGCAACTACTTGCTTATTTGATAAAAAACCATCAATCACCAACAATTACTGGTTTAATGAAACTCGCCTATATAAGCGATTTAGTATCAATGGAAAGGCGTGATCTGCAAATGTCAGATTTTGAATATTTGAGATATAAACACGGGCCATTTGATAGAAATATCTATGATTATATTCAAGAATTATTATCGGAGAATAGCATTGTCGAAGAACCAAACTATACTACAAGAGGTGATGAATATATAGTCTATAGATTTAAAGATAAACAGAACGTTTCTTTTGATGAATTAGATGAAGAAGATCAGGCTATTTTAGATGAAGTATTAGAGGCGCTTTCAGGATATGGGGCAAAGGCTCTTGTTGAGATAGCTTATAATACAAAACCCATGAAAAAAATAGGAGCTACACAAAATAATAAGAAAGGTCTAAATCAAGTATTAGATTTATCGGCCAAATGAGTGAAAAGTAAGCTTTTCCAACATACAGGGTTATTGCCGATTTTTCGGAATAATGTTTATTACGATACTAAATCAATTGAAAAATCAACTCGCATAAAAAAACCAAAATATAAACTTGCTGGACATAGTTTTTTAGAAAATTATTTTTTCCACGTCCTTACTACTGATTATGATGCTTGCAAGAAATGTTTAACTGTAAAAATAAAACAAAGTGATTGGGAAGATAAGGTTGGTGGACATCTTGAAGAACGAATATCGTTTTGTGATGTTAGACATTGTGAGAGTATTGTCAAAAATGAACTCTTAAGGAAAATAGAGGATCCAAAAAACGGGTTTAGGTACGTAGCAAAGCTATGTTCTGCTAAATGCGATTCAATAAAGAAATTAAGTAAAAAGGCATTGAAGCGACCAGAAATTTCTGACGATACCAAACGAATTATTGAACAAACCGCTATTGATCCAAAAATTCCTTTAGAAAAGCTGAAACTTATTTAAGAATTATTCGATTAATCTTCAAATAAATCTGTTTGATAAGTCTGTCCCATTAATCTTGCATAATTATTCTTCATCTTCCTCATTATTTAGGAACGGTGAAAGTTTTTTCCCTAAATTGTGACTTTAATTATCGAAATAGTATTTGGATTTCGATTGAGAGGTTATTATGAAAGTTAAATGCAATAATTGTGGATTTGAAGGTAATATAGCTGATAGTCTAATACCAGATGATGGGAAAAAAGTATCTTGCCCTAAATGCAAAACATCTTTTGTAGTTAATAAAAAGACGAAGCCTTTGCCGATTGATCAAGAAAATCAAAGTAATTCTAAAATGACAACATGGGACTACATTAAGGGTGATTACTCAAAATTGGAGTCTACTCCTGAAAAAAGAATTGATACAGAAAAAGAAAAAACAATCACTCCAAAAAATAAGGCTGAAGATATAAACAAAACAACGTTATTTTTGATTCTAATTATTTCTTTAATTGCTGTTACTGCATATGCATATTACTACTTCAACTTTAGTATTTACTCTAAATATCGTGATTTGAAAAAACAACACCCTGATTATGTTCATATTTCCTCTTTGCCTGAAATAAAAACGGGCTCTTTGACTAACGTGCAAAAAGAACAATATGCAAATATGTATGTTGGGAAAAATTGCATAGGTATAGGTGAAGTAGTATCCGTGGAGAAGTATAATAAATCTATTGTCGGTTCTTTTATGGAAGGTTTTACTGAAGGTTTAACTGGAACTTTTACAACACCTAAAAAGGAATTACCTTCATCAGGAGTATTGATAGAATTAAAAAATGCAAATAGCATAACCAAAATCTATCTTCCTGAAAACACAACTTTAAACTATTTTTCGTTAAGTAAAGGACAAAATATCGTTTTTATAGGAGTAATTGAAGCAGTTAGTGTGGGCTATAATATGACTTTTCACGTAGTAAATGTATCATTAGAGTAATAGAACGAAATACTAAAATGATGAAGCACAACGGAATATATGTAACCATCGAGGAGCTTCTTTCGGGAAAACAGCCAAATATGTCGTCTGCCTTGCCTTCACATAAGAAAGCAGAAAAAGTAAACAGATCATTTTTCTAATGAGGTTAACAGAGTATCGTTTTGTAGATAAAAGGAAGAAGGTTTTTTAGAAAGGAGGTGATAAAGTATGGCAACTATTGAAAAGGTTGTTTTTTCAGGGTATAAGCTCCGTCTTATCGAGTACAGAGGAGGTTATTATTTAGAAGCTGAAAACATGAATTTGAAAAACCGGAAGCGTAAAAGATGGGCGGTCAAGACAACGGTTTTATCGGAGGCTAAAGACGAATTTTACAAAGCGAAATCAAAGCTCCAAGAGACGGGACGGCTTGACGTTCTTTTTGAAACGAACCTGAACGATTATATCGAAAGGTTTTTGAGATGGTCAAAGATTCACTCTAATTCGCCACGGACGTATGAATATCATGCGGAGGCGATGAAGGTTTTCCAAGAGTTTATTTCCGAAAAGAAAATCAAAAGTCTCTCGCCGGAGATTTACGATCAATACAAGGAATGGCTTTTTGACAAGGGCCTCGCCCCCCGGACGGTGGATCTAAAATTAACAGGAATAGGGAAAATGATCACAGTTTTGGAGAGCTTGAAGATAATTCCTAAAGGTGTTGTGGAGAGGCCGAGGTTGATAAGGGCAAAAACCTCAAAATCGCCCACTTTTTGGGAAGAGGGGGAAATTTCAAGGATACTTGCATCGGCTCAAAATATGCACATTTACGACATGGTTATCCTTGGATTAAACACGGGCTTGCGTTTGGGCGAGTTGACGCATCTTCGATGGGGCGATGTCAACCTTGACGGTGGATTTATTCTTGTTCAGGGATATTCAATGGATTTTGGAGGAGAGACATTTTCCTTTGAACCTAAAGACCACGAAATCAGGAGAATAAAGCTCAATGCGGCGGCCTTTGAAGTGCTTTCCCGTTTACGGCCTAAATCTGAACTTTCGCCTTGGGTTTTCGCTAACAAATACGGAAAACCCCGAAAAAACAATCTTCATCGAGATTTCAGGATTGTTACAAGACGGGCCGGAGTGGAGGATAAGGGGGGTTGGCATTCCCTCCGGCGGACGTTTGCCGTTCATCTTTTAATGAACGGGGCTGATCTTGAATCGTTACGGCGACTTTTAGGACATAGCGACATTAAGACGACACAGGTTTATTTAAACGTAACGGCCAGATTTTTAGATGAAACGGTCAATTTAGTTGGATTTAGGGGTCAGAAGGAGACGGGTGTTGTTATCCCCTTTAAAAAGGGCATGACTACTTGACTAAAAACGGTGATTTTTTAGCGTTTTTTTTGCGCCTTATTTGGTATCATTTTGGTATCAAGGAGCTTTTGTAAAAAAGTGAAAACGTGTAAGTACTTGAAATCATTGGCGCGCCTGGCAGGAATCGAACCTGCGACCTACGGATTAGAAGTCCGTTGCTCTATCCCCTGAGCTACAGGCGCGTTTGATTGCTACAGTTTTTTATTACTCTCTAAAAAATCCTCCGTTTTAGACTAAACCTGCCCGAGTGAGGGCCGCTGTTTTATCGAGATGATGGCGTGTTCTTCGTGCCATACTATACCTTTCTATTTTCGCAAATCATTGATAGGGATCAACTCCGTCCCAAAGGGGGCAAATCGGTTCTTTCCGCAATCGACATTGGGGCCGAATTCTATCACATTATTGTGTGTCGTCCAAGAAATATTTTTAAGAATCCATCCTTTCCAGCAGAGTCCGGCGAATGGGCATCTTCCCTTTCAGAGATACGCTGTTAAAAGCCGGGTCTTTCGGCAATGTCTCAATCACATTTGAAATTTGGCAAAAGAAGATTTTCTTTTGGCTGTTTTCCCGGTCTCCTCCAAGTATATCACGGCCTGATTATCATCCTTCAAAAAAAGTATTTAAAGCTTGGTCTTTTCGACTTCACTCCTTCGTGGGCAGAACAATCGTGAAGGTGCTGTACTCTCCCTCCTTGCTGCTCACCGAAATACTGCCGCCGTTTGACTCGATGAGATTTTTAGAGATTGCAAGGCCTATCCCCATCTTTCCGGCTCTGGTCGTGGAGAGGGGATCGAAGAGCTTTTTGAGATCCTTTTTAGGTATGCCGGGGCCGTTATCCGAGATGGATAGCAATATAGCGTTGTCATTGGATTTGGCGATTATTTTAAGTTCCCCCCCGTTGGGCATGGATTGGTCCGCATTTATGATCAGGTTGTTGATGACCTGACCCGTTTGAAGGGGATCGACGAACACCCGGGGCAATTTATCCGAAACATCGGTAATTACCTTGACATTACCCGAAGGCGGGTATTTTTCAAGGACCCTTTGCACCAGTTTATGCACCTCTACTTCCTTTTTGTCGGGTGTCTTTGGTCTGGCGAAGTAGAGGAGCAGGAGCATTATCTGTTCGGTCTTTTTTATCTCGGACGTGATCACCTCCAAGACCTTCTGGGCGGCCTCATCGTCTTTTGAGATTTTCTTTTTCAAGGAAAATACCTTTTCCGAAATTATCTCCAATGGCCCGCGAAGCTCGTTGCCGACACCCCTCGCAAACTGCCTCAGAACGGTGTTTCTCGTCTTGTCGACGAGAAGTCCGGGAGCTTCTTTAAGCTCCTTCGTCAATCCCCCGACCATCTGTTTGAAGTGCTTTGAATATTGGTTCAGCCTTTCCTCGGCCTCTTTTTGTTGAGTGATGTCTTTAAAGATTATTGCGGAGCCCATTACAACGCCACCATCGTCAAAAATAGGGGACACGGATATATGAAGATAGGCTTTAACGCGATCGTCGTATTTGTCTATCTGTACCCCCTTTCCGTTTAAGATGGCCTCTTCGTGGGGACAGTCCTGACATGGGGCGTCATGTCCCTGAAGAAGCTCGTAACATTTCTTCCCGACAATCTCTTTAGGCTTCATGTTGAAGGAATCGGCGAGTGCCATGTTTACCTTTATAAACTTGTAGTCTTTGCCTATGATCGCGACCATGTCCGTTATGGAGTCAAATGTGGTCCTCCATTCACCGGAGGCCTGCTTTAACATACCCTCCCACTCCTTTTGTGCCGTTATATCCGTCTTTACCTCTACCACTCCCTCAACCTCGCCGTTGTCGTCCAATACAGGATAGGCCCTTACGAACCAAGCCTTTCCGTCTTCGGAGATTATCTCGGCCTCTTTTGATTTGCGTGTTTTTTGAGCCTCCACAATGGGGCAGCCGACACACGGATCGAGGTTGTTCAATATGACATGATAACAACGGTGGCCCACGAGCTCCCTCTGGGTGATTTTTGCGAACTCGGCTACGGCATTATTCGCCCAGATGACGTTCATGTCTTTTCCGATGAACATCACCATCTCGGAGAGGCTGTCCAAAATAGCCGTTTTCTCTTTTTCCGCCCGGCTTTCCCTCTCCTTTTCAATACGGCTTACTCCCTCTTTTTTTATGTCTGCGGGTTTTGTCGTGGATCGGGTCTCTTCCTTTACGGGCTTTCCCCTTTTTAAGATATTGTCAATTAAGGCCGGAACAAGCTCTAAATATTTTCGTTTGCGGTCCTTTACGATGTAGTTTTCTACTCCCAACTCCAATACACGGGCGATGGCGCTCTCTGTACCCTTGCGCGCGAAGTAGATCGTGGGGGGGAGGATTCCACCGAAGGCGAGGTCTTCTATCAGATTGAGGCTCTCCTCGTTTTCAAGATCGTGATCCACGGCAACGATGTCGAAGACATTTCCTATTATTGTCGATAGGCCCTCATCCCTATTTTTTGCGCTTTCAAAGAGATATTCTTTGCGGGCGGTCTCTTCTTTTATGTAACTCGAAAGGCTTTCATCTTTACCTAAATAGAGGATGCGGGGGGAATTTGAACCGTTCATAGCTCATCTCCGAGTTTGAGTAACGGATACCATAAGCACTTATTCAATTTCTTATACCACAAAGGCGACCTACAACAAAATAATTTGTTTCGTTTCCTTCCTTTTTGTTAAAGGGCGGAGAATTGTCTTGAGCTCCTTCTATCCCGAGCTCTCCATGGGCCACAGCTCATGGAGTTTCTTCCCTTCAAAGGGGGGCGAAGCGGCGCTGTAATAAATCAGAACCGCCTTGCCGTCTTTTATGAGACTGTGGGGTTCATTTGACGGTATAAGTATGCAATCCCCTTCAACAACCCTTTTCTCCTCATTGTCGACGGTCATTGTTCCTCGCCCTTGAGTATGAAATAGCGCTGCTCATTTTCGTGGTTGTGTATATGCTGTTTCCCCCGGGGCCCATCTCCACCAAGGATGTGGTCAAATTCCTGGAGTCGTTGGTTATCTCGGATATGAGAAGGCAGGAAGTTATCCCGTCCCTCATATATCTTGGCGAGTCCGTCTTTCGCATGATCTTCATTTTCCCCTCGTTTTTAGCATTGATTATTTTGGCGTTATCGTATATCTTTACCCGATGATTTTAACAAAAAAACCAAATTTTGTAATATCAAAATACAAGAAAAGAGATTTAAAGATTTTTCGCTTTATGGTAGAATTCCCGTGTCCTTTGAAATTAACTCCTTTTGAATACTTTATAGCGCTGAAAAATCGTCCTTTATATCAGTATGGCGCTGATAATAAACAATAAGGTGTTGCTCCTCTTCGGGTATTTTTGGAGTTGAAGGATGCCGGCTAAGGGCGTTGGTGACAGGATAAAGAGCACGGGCAGGCTTATGCTCGGAAGGGATATAACTCTCGGCCCCCTTGTAAATGCGATAAATGTGGGCTTCGGATGCACAATCGGGGATGACGTTTTGATCGATCTGCCGGCCCTGACGCTGGGTGATTACGTGACGATCGAGCGGGGGAGCGCCATTCGGGGATACAACAGCTGTACCATCGGCCACAACGTCTTTATCGGCGAGTTCTCGATGATCGATACGGTCGGCAACGTCGAGATCGGAAACAACGTCGGGATCGGCGCCCACAGCCAGCTCTTGTCCCACCAGATGTTCGGCGACAGGACGTTCGGCAGCCGCTTTTCAATAAAGGAGAGCCTTACAGTCGGCGATGACGTATGGTTTGCGAACCACTGCATCGTGCTTCCGATAAAGGCGGAGGAGAGATCGATGGCCCTTGCCGGAAGCGTCGTCACGGATAACATGAAATACAACAGGGTGTATGCGGGGGTTCCCGCAAAGGACGTTACGGAGGCCACCGGCCCGCAGTTCGATGAAAAGATCAGAATCGAACAATCCCAAAAGAAATTAAACTCGTTTCTCATCGAGTATGAATCCTACGGCAACAACCTTGCCTTCATGAAGATAACCGATAACCTCGACGAAGAGGAAGAGGAAGAGAGGCTGACCCTCTTCAGCCTGAAGGATCGGCTCTACCTCCCCAGGAGGACGGAGAGGGAGTACAACCTGATGAAGTACCTCCTCTATGACAAGGCGAAGTTCCTCCCCTATACCCCGCCGAAGAAGAAGTGATTCGATCCTGCCGACTTCCGCCGCCTGTCCTTGAGATCTATGCGGCCGGGGATGAGGGCTACATATTATATGTGGAAATCTCCACAGATCCGTATTTGAATTGACACCGGCCCCTTTATTCCATAATATAAAACAATCTTTGAAAGGTAACAATCTATGGAAACGGGCGGCGTACTGATCACGGGGTGCATGGTGGCCGACGGGACGGGGAGCGAGCCGGCCCCCAAGGAGATCCTCGTTAGGAGGGACAGAATCGTAGAGGTGGCCGGGTCCATCGAGGCGGCGGATGCAGAGATATTTCGCGCCGACGGCCTTATCGCCGCTCCCGGATTCATCGACATCCACTGCCATGGCGACTTCGACAGGATGAAATATCCCATAGCGTACGAAAAGCTTACCCAGGGCTGCACCCTCGAAGTGGTGGGAAACTGCGGATTGAGCCCGTATCCGGTAAACGAGACAATAATGATGGATATGGTGCCCCTCATCACGACAATGGTCGGCGGAACGGACTTTACCGGCTATTCGGGTCTGGGCGAATATTACGGATTCCTCGAGGAGAGGGGGATCGCCATAAATATCGCGTCGTTTGCAAGTCAGGGGATGATAAGGGGAAACGTCATGGGGATGTCCCTTGATATTGCCGGTAAGGCGGAGCGCCGTGAGATGGAAAGCCTTCTCGGCGAGGCGATGGAAAGCGGGGCCCTTGGCGTCTCAACCGGATTGATATATCCCACAGGCGCAATGACAAAGACGGAGGAGCTGACGTGGTTGATGACAAGGGGAGTGGAGATGAGGGGGAGCACGGGCGCGGTCCCGGCCTACGCCACCCACATGCGAGACGAGGGTGACGGGATAGCCCTTGCCCTCGATGAGGCCTTTACGGTTGTCAAGGAGAGCAATGCCAAGCTCCAGATTTCCCACATCAAGTGCATGGGAGAGAAGAACTGGGGGAGGGCGGGGGAGGTGATCGAGACAGTGGAGTCCGCAATAAAGAGCGGCCTTGACGTCACGGCCGATGTATACCCGTATCTCTTCTCCTCCACCTTCCTGGCGATGATCGTGTTGATGCCCGGGGCCGACCCTGACAGCGTCTTTGTGTCAAACGCCGTAAGGTCCGACGGCGGGATGTGGGAGGAGGTCGTGGGGCGCTCCATGACGGAGCTGGCCGATATGTGGGGGGTGTCCGCCGACGAGGCGGGAAGGAGACTCATCGCCGAGAGCCCCTCCGCCTTCGGCGTGGGAAGGGGAATGTCGGAGGAGGACATGGTCGAGTTTCTGAGGCAGCCCTGGACGATGATAGGGTCGGACGGGATAGAGGACAAGAGGGGAAAGCCGCACCCCAGGGTGACAAGCACGTTTCCGAAGATCCTATCCAGCTACGTCAGGGAGAGGGGGATTCTGACGTGGGGAGAGGCGATCTCAAAGATGACGGGGAAGTCCGCCGACAAGCTCGGCCTAAAGAAGAGGGGATATATCAGGAAGGGGTACTTCGCCGACATCACGTTGTTCAATCCCGAAGAAATAAAAGACAACGGAACCTTCAGGGAGCCGAACGTGAGGCCCTCCGGCATCCCCCATGTCATGGTAAACGGGGAGTGGGCGCTCTTGAACGGCCAGGTAACGGGGGAGCTTCCGGGGAGGGTTTTGAGGGCGGAGTAGCAGTCGTTTCTCATATAAAGGGAGGGGTGATTATATCGTGAAAGAGAGCATATCATGCAACGTCTTATCTTTTTTCACGACCTTAAAGGCCGCATTTGTGAGTTGAATTCACAGGGTGATTTTAAGGGACACGAGGGGAGTTTTCTGATATAAAAGGTAAAAGTATTTTCATATACTTCATGATTGGAATATCTAAATGTCAAAAAAAGAAATGTCTAAAACCTCGAATATTTCAGTGGTAAGATTCACAGATGCCATAGAGAAGATGGACGAAAACCTTAAGGCGATATCGTCAGGCGGGAAAAAGGTCTTCGGCTACTTTTGCACCTACACCCCGATCGAGATGATTCACGCCGCGGGATTTCTGCCGGTGCGGATCGCGGGAGGCCAGGGGCGGGTGGATAACGCCGATTCTTTAACGCCGAACTTTATCTGCCCCTATGTCCGCCTGGCCACGGAGAGGGCGCTCATGGGCCGATACGATTACCTGTCAGGTGTGATCGAGGGATACACCTGCGATGTAGTCTGCGGGGCGGTGAACGTCTGGGAGGACAATTTCAAAGGGGAGCTCTACCACACGATCCCCCTCCCCTACGATAATTACCCCGCCGACAGGGATTTTTTCGGCGCGGTCTTGGAGGAGCTCAAGGATAAGCTTGAAGGCGTGGGTGGGGCGGTGACGGAAGAATCCCTCGAGGTCTCCCTTGACCTCTACGGGAAGATAAGGGGGATGATCCTCCGGTTCATGGAGATGAGGGAGAAACGGAGCCTTCCCCTTACCGCGGCGGAATTCCTGACGGTGATCAGGGCCGGGTTTGTGACTCCTCCGGAGGACTACCTCTTGATGCTTGAGGGGCTGGCTGGGGAGATCGAGGAAAAGGGCGACAAGGCCGAAACAATAAATAGGAAGGGTATCCCCGTCCTTGTCTCCGGGAGCCTTGTCGAGGAGCCGGGGGTGCTGGAAATATTGGAGGAGTCGGGGGGTGTGGTAGTCGCCGACGACCTCTGCACCGGGTTTAGAAACTTTCATCCGGAGGGGGGGGAGGGAAAGACTTCGACCGAGAGGCTGATAGACCGCTACATAAACCGTTACCCCTGTCCCTCCCGATCCCGGACGGGGGTCAGGGTGCCGAGGTTGGTGGAGCTTGTTAAAAGCTCGGGGGCCAAGGGGGTCGTCTTCCTCTTCCAGAAGTTCTGCTCCCCCCACTTGGCCGACCACCCGGTGGCGGTGGAGATGCTGAAAAAGGAGGGGATTCCCCAGATCGCAATCGAGATGGAGGAGACCGGGATAATGGAGGGGCAGCTGAGGACTAGGCTCGAGGGATTCTTCGAGATGATAGGAAGTTAGATATTTATAGAAAAACGTTTATAGAAAAGACACGTTATGGAAAAGACGAGCAAATCGAAAAAGAGGCTTAAAACCGCCAAGGAGCTTAACAAAATAGTGACCGAGTTCTACCTCGAGGGTCACAGGGCGAAGGAGGAGGGAAAGCCGGTGGGGTGGCTTCCGGTGATGATCGGCACCACCGAGATATTCTACGCCATGGACCTTCAGCCGGTATTTCCGGAGAACTGGTCTCCGGTATGCGCCGCCTTCGGCCTTACGCCCACGGACTTCGAGGTCTCGGAGGGGATGGGCTACTCCCAAGACCTCTGCGGATACTTGAGAAACATCGTGGGCTACGTCTACGGCCTGATGGGAAAGGACGACGTCCCCCTGGGCGGGCTCCCGGAGCCTGACATCATCTTCTCCGGCGGCGGGGGGTGTGTTCCCGCCATGAAGATTTTACAGGCTATGGAGAAGAGGTTCCCGGACGCCGCCCACTTCATCGGCGGCATCCCTCAGGTGGCGCCGGAGAAGATCCAGAGACACCACATCGAGTATGTCAAGAGCGTCTTCACCCGGCTCATAGATTTTCTCACCGAGGTGACCGGCAGAAAGTTCGACATGGAGAGGCTGAGGGAGGCGGTCAGGCTCTCTGATCGGGCGTGCGAGCTCTGGGACGAGATAACCTCCCACCGGCGGTTTATCCCCACCCCCATCTCGGCCGCCGAGATAGGGATCATGTTCGTCATGGTGACCCGCCAGGGGACGCAGATCGCCGTGGACTACCTTGAGAAGGTCCTCGAAGAGGTCAAGGAGCGGGCTGCTGCGAAGATCGGCATCATCGAGGACGAGAAGATCAGGCTCTTCTGGGACAACATACCCCTCTGGTACAACATGGGGCTCTTCAACTACGTGGAGAAGATGGGGGGCGTCTTCGTGGCGGAGACCTACTCCGCAGCATGGTCCATCCGCCTCGACCCGAAGGACCCGCTGGAGGCGATAGCGATTAAGTCGCTGATGTCGTATCCCCTCGTCTCGTGCACCTCCACCCGGAAGAGAAAGGAGATGGTCTTAAAGGCATGCAGGGACTTCCACATCGACGGGGCGGTGCTGCACAGGAACAAGTCGTGCGTACCCATCACGCTGGGGCAGATGGATATCAAGCGGGCGCTTATGGAGGAGCTTAATATCCCGTCTGTCATAATCGACGCCGACCACATGGACGAGAGGAACTTCTCGGTCGCCCAGTTCCAGACGAGGATGGACGCCTTCATGGAGACATTGCTTGAGAAGAAGGGGCTGTCGTAATCATGTAATAGATAATTAATATTTAGAGGAGTCCGATATGAGCGGGAAGACATTGAACGCAATATTCTTGGATCATGCGAATAAGTACCCCAAAAGAGTTATCTTAAAGCACAAGGAGGTGAAGGGGGGAGAGTACGTAGACGTTACGTGGGGCGAGCTTAAAGACCTCGTCCTCTCCTTCACCGCTGGATTGGTCGAGATCGGCGTAAAGCGCGGCGACCGGCTCGCCATCCTCTCCTTTAACCGGATCGAGTGGCTGGTTTCTGATTTGGCCACACTTTTCATCGGCTGCGTCAACGTCCCGATATACCACACTAACACCCCGGAGCAGTGCGTCCATATAATAACGGACTCCGAGGCGGGTTACGTCGTCGTGGAGGACACCGCCCAGCTCGAAAAGATCCTCTCGGTGAGAGATAGGCTCAAGGGGCTGAAAAAAATCATCCTTATCGAGGGGGATGTTCCAAATGGGGATAAAGACGTAATCACGTACTCCGGGATCATGGAAGAGGGCAGGGCGAAGAGGGACAAGCTGGAGGAGAAAATTGTGAAGGCGGCAACGGGCATAAGGCCGGAAGACATGGCCACTATCGTCTACACCTCCGGGACGACAGGCCCGCCCAAGGGGTGTATGCTCAACCACGGGAACATCACCTACGTCATAGACTCCACCGACGATATAATCAAGATAGACCCTGAGACCAACATGTCGATCATGATCCTGCCCGTCTCCCACTTCTTTCCCCGCGTCTCCGGCTACTACTACAACCTGGTAAAGAACATCCCCTTCGTGGTTGCCGAGTCCTTGGACACGCTGGCGGTGAACCTCATGGAGACGTCGCCGACCTACTTCACCAGCGTCCCGAGGATCTTCGAGAAGGTCTACGCCCGGATCGTCTCGGTGGCGGAAAAGGGATCGTTCGTCAAGCGACTCCTCTTTCGCTGGGCTGTTACCGTGGGGAGGAAGAGGAGCCGGCGTCTCAACAACAAGAAGCGGCTTTTCCCGCTCCTTCGCGCGAAGTTCGCGGTGGCCGACGCCCTCGTCTTCAAAAAAATCAGGGCGATGCTGGGGGGCGGGCTGACCTTCGCCCTTTCCGCGGGGGCGCCCTTGTCGTCCGAGGTGGGGGAGTTCATCCACAGCGTGGGAATACAGGTGCTGGAGTTCTACGGCCTGACCGAGACCGTGGGCGGCACCATGACTACCTTCGATCACTGCCGCTACGGCACCGTGGGAAAGACGATGCCCGGCTTCGATGTAAAGCTCGCTCCGGACGGCGAGATATTGATCAAGGGGAACAACTTCATGGGCTACCACAAACAGCCGAAGATGACAGAAGAGCTGATAAAAGACGGCTGGTGCTATTCGGGCGACGTGGGCAGGTGGGACGAGGACGGCTTTCTTGTCATCACCGACAGGAAGAAGGACCTCATCATCACGTCGGGCGGCAAGAACATCTCCCCCCAGAACCTGGAGAACCACTTGAAGCAGATCAAGCTTGTGGCGAACGCCATGGTCTACGGCGACAGGAAGAAGTACCTGACGGCGCTGATCACGCTGGACGAGGCGGAGCTCCTCGACTTCGCGAAGGGGCTGGGGCTTGAGGGCGCGGACTTCGCCGAGCTCACGAAGAACCCGGAGGTCGTGAAGATAGTGGAAGAGGGGGTCGAGAAGGTGAACGCCACGCTTCCCTCATACGAAACGATAAAGAAGTTTCGCATCCTGCCCAGAGATTTTTCGCAGGAGGAGGGGGAGGTGACCGCCACGCTTAAGATAAAAAGAAAGGTCTTAAAGGAGCGCTACAATGATGTCATCGAGTCGATGTACGAGGGGGAGGGGTAGGGGGGTGGCAATTTATACGGTTAATGGATAAAACCTGTTTATTCAGTTAACAGTTCAAAAAGCGCCTGATCAGCGGTGCAACAAAAATATCATTGATACTACAAATCTCTCATGAATCCTATCACTAATCCAACAGGGAAACTCAAGAATAACATAGAAGTAAATAGAATAATTGAATAATTACTATCGAGGTAACTACTTGTTAAAGAAAAAACTTCACTTGCTGTTGGTGAAACTAACTTCGCCGACGCCATAACAATGCATATCCCTATTACAATTGCCATATTTCTTTTATATTGAGGAATTGATATTGCTAATCTATACAAACCATGGACTGAAAATGCAATACTGCATAAATGCAAAATGACTATTATGAAGGGGGGGGAGATACTAAAGAGTCTGTTTCTGTATTTTGAAATAAAATATGAAATCGAAGTCCCAATTGCCAGACCATCCAAAATACGCCCTATGGAAAAGAATGGTATACTGATTAGTAAAAGTCTTTCTCCAGACGAAGAAGCAATTCCTAAAGCACTAAGTGTACCGATGGAAATAGCTATCATTTTTGCCCTTGAATAAAAAGGGCTTTCGTTTAAAGCATTGAATGAGAAACCACCTACCATAGAACCAATACCGATTAGACACAAGACAGCGGAAGTCTTAAAGCTTAAAATCCTAAACGAAGGTGTTATTAGCTCAAAAATAGCAAATAAAATATTAAGTATCTTATATAAATTGTCTGATATCATCAATTGTTCGACTATTTTATTGAAGGCTTTTATTCAATACATCAAGTACTATTCTTAACTAACACATTTTTACAATATATTCAATTGCTATATATATTATTATTAAAAAAACGCCGCCCACCCCATATAATTTGGATTTATCATTAATACCTGATATATATTCAATCCCCGCCCCCAAACACCACATACCCTTCGATGAGTTTTGTCTTGTACCTCCCTATCCCCTTGACCCTGGTCAGGTCACCAACGCACGAAAACGGGCCGTAGCTATCCCTGTACTCGACAATCCAGCCGGCGCTCTTTTCGCCGATGCCCGGGATGAGGGCGAGGTCTTCTGCGGTCGCCTCGTTTATGTTGAAGGGAAGGCCCAGGATGAAGAGCTTCCGGGCGGGTAGGGGTGAGACCTCGATCTTGTCTCCGCCGTCGGCATGAAGGACGGCCACCGATGCGCCGCCCGGCAGTCTCTCATCGAGGGTCTTGGGATTCAAATCAACGTTGTCAACATCAATGCCCCATTTGGTAAGGGCATCCCTTAATGTTGTGCCCGGCGGTAGTATCTCGATAACGCCGTCGGGGTTCGAGACGGCGATTCCTGCGACAGGCTTTGAGGGCCCATTGAGGCCCTTCAGCTCGGCCGAGAGGTGGGTTACGGCAAGAAAGGTAAAAAGGAGCGAGGAGACGATTAGAATCCCCCTCCGGTAGCGAAGGAGACCGGCGTTGTTCTTCATCTCCTTATCCTTATCGTGCATAGCCCTTTATACAATCCTTTATAGAGACTAATCTTCCTCGAGGGCCTTTCTCTTCTTCTCGTCCTTGTAGAGCTTATACTCGATGCTGTCCACGAGCGCCGTCCAGCTCGCCTGGATGATGTTTTCGTGGACGCCCACCGTCTCCCAGGTGTCCTCGTTGTCGCCGGATTCGATCAAGACGCGGACCGTTCCGGCGGTGGCGGCCTCGGTGGTGAGAACCCTCACCTTGAAGTCCACGAGCCGCATCTCGGAAAGCTCCGGGTAGAACTTCATCAAGGCTTTTCTTATGGCGTTGTCCAGCGCGTTTACGGGGCCGTTTCCCACGGCCGCGGTGTGCTCCACCCTCCCGTCCACGTCGATCATGATGGTCGCCTCGGAAAAGGGTACGTCGTCCTCCTGCCTCCGCTCCACGATCACCCGAAAGCCCCGGAGCCTGAAGTAGGGCTTGTAGCGCCCAAGGGTCCTGTTCATCAGGAGCTCGAAGGAGGCGTCCGCCCCCTCGAACTGGTAGCCCTTCTCCTCGAGATCCTTGACGTTCTTGACCAGCTCCTTCGCCCCCTTCTCCTCGTCTGTGAGGTCTACGCCGAACTGCTTCGCCTTGAACTTTATGTTGGAGAGTCCCGACTGGTCGCTCACCAGGATGCGCTGCCTGTTCCCGACCAGCGCCGGGTTTACGTGCTCGTAGGTGAGGGGGTTCTTGGAGACGGCGCTGGCGTGGATGCCCCCCTTGTGGGCAAAGGCGCTCTCGCCCACGTACGGGTAGTGCTTGTTCGGGATGCGGTTCGCCATCTCGTCGACGAACCTCGACACTTCTTTCAGCCTCTCCATCTGTTGGTCTGAGATGCATTCGATGTCCATCTTGAGCTTGAGGTTGGGGATTATCGAGCAGATGTCGGCGTTTCCGCACCGCTCGCCGATCCCGTTTATCGTCCCCTGCACCTGAACGGCCCCCGCCTGAACGGCCGTCAAGGTGTTGGCCAGGGCAAGCCCGTTATCGTTGTGACAGTGGATGCCGAAGGGGATAGAGACCTCCTTTACAACCCGCTCGATGATCTCTTTTAAATCCCACGGCATCACGCCGCCGTTGGTGTCGCAAAGAATTAGGGAGCTTGCGCCGGCGCTCTCCGCCCTTTTCAACGTTTCGAGGGCGTAATCCGGGTTCGCCTTGAACCCGTCGAAGAAGTGCTCGGCGTCGAAAAATAGCTCCCCGGTCTTGTCTTTCAGGTATGCGAAGGTGTCGTATATCATGTCGAGGTTTTCTTTAAGCTCCACCCCCAGCGCCTGGGTGACGTGGATGTCCCAGGATTTTCCGACGATGGTGATGGCGTCGGTCTCGGCGTCGAGAAGCGCCTTTATCTGAGAATCCTTTTCCGCCGTCTTGCCGGCGCGGCGCGTGCTCCCGAAGGCGACCAGCTTTGCGATATTGAAGCGGGTGCCCTTGATCCCCTTGAAGAATTTGTTGTCCCTAGGGTTCGCCCCGGGCCACCCCCCCTCGATGTAGTGGACGCCCAGCTCGTCGAGCTTCTTTGCAATCCTGATCTTGTCGGCGGCGATAAAGGAGATATCCTCCGCCTGGGCACCGTCCCTGAGTGTCGTGTCATATATTTTAACGAGTCTCATAACGGACTCCCATTATAGTTCCTCTTTTATCGCCTTGGCGCCTTCCGCCAGGCCGAAGACGTCGTGGAGGACCCTGACGGCGAGCTCGGTGTATTTTCTCTCGATGGCGCAGGAGACCTTGATCTCCGATGTGCTGATCATCAGGATGTTGATGTTCTCGGACGCCAGGGCCTGAAACATCTTCGAGGCAATCCCGGCGTGGCTCCTCATTCCCACGCCGATGATCGAGACCTTTGCGATGTCCTCATCGGCGATAATCTCCTTGGCGTTGAGCTCTTTCTTCAGCCGCTCCAGTATCTCCTTCGACTTCTTCAGGTCGTTTTTCGGCACCGTAAACGTAATGTCGGCGTTGTTTTCCGCGCTTATGTTCTGGATGATCATATCGACGATTATGTTCGCTTCCGATATGGCCCCGAATATCTTCGAGGCGATGCCGGGCCTGTCCGGCACACTCCTAAGCGTAAGCTTACACTCGTCCACGTTGTACGCTATACCCGATACTACAACCTCTTCCATGTCTTTATCCTCCATGGTAACGTATGTCCCCGGCACCTCCTTGAATGTCGATTTGACCAGAATGGGGACCTTGTATTTTTTCGCAAACTCGACCGACCTCGTCTGGAGCACCTTCGCCCCGAGGCTCGCCATCTCGAGCATCTCGTCGTACGAGATCTTGTCGATTTTCCTTGCCTTGGGGCAGATGTTGGGATCGGTCGTGTAGACCCCGTCGACGTCGGTGCAGATCTCGCAGAGGTCGGCTTCTAAGGCCGCAGCTAAAGCGACGGCGCTGGTGTCGGAGCCGCCCCTTCCAAGCGTTGTGATGTTCCCGTCGTCGTCCACACCCTGAAATCCGGTTACGACGATCACCTTCCCCTTTTTAAGCTCCTCCTCGATGAGGGTTCGGTCGATCTCCTTGATCCTCGCCTTCGTGTAGGCGTTGTCGGTGGAGATCTTTACCTGGGAGCCGGTAAAAGACCGGGCGGGGCATCCCATGCCGTTGAGGGCAATCGACAACAGCGCCACCGTTACCTGCTCCCCTGTGGAGATAAGGACGTCCACCTCCCGCTCGTTCGGGTTGGGATTAAACGCGTAGGCGAGGTCGATGAGCCTGTCGGTCTCCCCCGCCATGGCGGACAGGACAACCACCACGTCGTCACCGTCGTCCCTCCTCTTCTTGACCTTTTCGGCGACCTTTTTTATCAGCTCCTCGTTCCCCACCGATGTGCCGCCGTACTTCTGAACAATAAGTGCCACTTTTGGTTTTAACCCCCCTGTTGAGATTTAAGAAAAATCTATGAGTTTAACCGCGATTTTTTTGTAATTTATTGTATCGCCTGAAAACGTTACGTTGAATTCCCTGTCGTTCTCGCCCAAGATGGAAATCGATATATCGAGGCGGTCGTCCGGGAGGAGTTCGTCTGCCCTCTCCGCCCACTCCACGACCGTAACCCCGTCGCCGTAGAAATACTCCTCGTAGCCCAGATCGATCAGCTCGTCCGCCACATTGAGCCTGTAGAGGTCTATGTGGTAGAGGGGAACCTCCCCCGGGTACTCGTTGATCAGGGTGAAGCTGGGGCTCACGATCCTGTATCCCTCGTCTATCCCCAGGCCCACCGCCAATCCCTGGGTCAGCTTCGTCTTTCCCGCCCCCATCTCGCCGGTCAGCGCCAGGCAGATCCCACCGCCCTTAGTATCATTATCCTCGGCCCCTCTCATGGCTGCAAAAATCCCCTCCCCAAGCGCTACTCCCAACCGAACCGTCTCACCGGCGGAGCGGGTCCTTATCACCACCCCGTCCCCCTTGCGCTCGGACGCGCCCGTTACGGAACCTCCCCTTGAAGTCATCCTTCGCCCCCCGCGGCATAAGGCGGATAGGGGGAAGTCCATCTCATCTCCCCGCCGCCCCAAGCCCGTTTTTTTAAGAATTTCAAATCCCGGGTTTCAATTTAATCCTGCCTGTTTGGCTAAACCCTGTACATGCCCCGCGCCGAAAAGCCATCAATGCCGTCCGATTCCAGGGCCTCGCCGTTGTAAAGCGCCGCCGTTATCCCCGGTATCTCTTCTAATATATCGGCCGTGCCTAAGGATACCTCTCCGACCCTCTCCGCGGCCGAATCACCCGCCATGCCGTGTACATACACGCCGGCTAGGGCGGCCTTCTTTGGGTTTTCCCCGACCGCCAAGAATCCCCCGATAAGCCCGGTCAGGATGTCTCCCACGCCCCCCCTGGCCATCCCGGGGTTGCCGCATGTTGCGATGAAGAGCTCGCCGTCCGGGGCCGCGACGATCGTCCGGGCGCCCTTGAGAACGACCCAGATTCCGTACTCCAGGGCAAAGCCCGAAGCCGCTCCCACCCTGTCTACCTGAAGTTCGGCGCTCCTTTTTCCTATCAGTCTTCCCATCTCCCCCGGATGCGGTGTGATTATTATGTCCGCCTTCCTCTTCTTGAGGACTGAGCAGTCGCCCGCTACGGCGTTAAGCCCGTCGGCGTCGATGACAAGGGGAAGGTTCGATTCGAGGACAAGCCCCCTCACTACGTCGGCGATCCCGCCCTTTGTCCCCAGCCCCGGCCCCAGGGCGAGGGCGTTGACGGAGCTTCCATCCCCCGCGAGATCCAGGACACGATCCAGGGCTTTGGGCGTTAGATAACCCCCGTCGTCCGGGAGGGGTTCTGTCATGGCGGCGGTCGTCTTTACCTCCATGACATCGTTTAAGGACGCAGGCACACCCACGGTGACCAGGCCCGCCCCGGAGAGGAGGGCGCCTTCCGCGGCCAGGGCCGCCGCACCCGTCTTTCCGGGAGAGCCGGCCACTATGAGGAGGTGGCCGAAGTCCCCCTTGTGGGCCTGGGGATTCCTCTTTGCGGTGAGGGAGAAGAACTCCCCCGGGGTGACGAGGCTGGTATCGATCTCCATCCTCTCGACCAGCCTCTTGGGGATCGAAATGTCGAGGACGTAAAGCTCCCCGGCGTATTCAGCCCCGGGGTAAATTATCTCGCCCAGCTTCGGCAGCGCCAAGGCGAACGTGGAGTCGGCCTTAACAGCCACGCCCATGACCCTTCCCGTATCCGAGTCTATGCCGGAGGGGATATCGACCGCGACGACTTTTTTGCGGTGTCCTTTCGGCATACGGGATGAAGCATCAACAATGTCGTTTACGGCAGTGATCATCCGGGCGTAGATCCCCCCCACCTCCCGGTCGAGACCGGTCCCCAACATAGCGTCCACGACGAATCCCCGCTCCTTTATCGATTCGGCGAAGGGGAGGAGGTCTTCGTCCCTCTTAACCTCCGCCACCCCGATCCCCATCTTTTTCAGGATGTCGAGGTTGGTCTTGGACTCCCCCTCCCTGACCTTTTCCGCCTCCCCTGCGATGAAGACGTCAACGGAAACGCCGCGGTTTGCGAGGTGCCTTGCGATCACGAAGCCGTCTCCGCCGTTGTTTCCCCTTCCGCAGGCGATCACCGCGCCCGTCTCCCTGACCTCCGGGAATTTCTCCAAAAAGAGTCCAGCGACCCCGAGGCCGGCGTTTTCCATGAGCACGGCACCGGAGATGCCGAACTCCGCCATCGCCCGCCGGTCAAGCTCTCTGATTATTTCGGCCGTTGCAACCTTCATCCCGCACCCGATAGACTTGAAAAGATTTCTCAACCGCATATAAAAGATCAGGCCCAAGGCCCGACAAATGGATTATCAAACAAATATATTACTGCAAAATTAAGTACAATTCCCCTTTAAGGCCTTGTTGATTTAACCGGTATTCCCCGTATAAATCCATTTACGATATTCCCCACGGCCCCCAATTTTATAGGCCGCCGCTTCCGTCCCGGCCCCCCTCGAAGATGACCACCGCAAAGGCGATGTCCCTTGAATGGGTAAGGCTTACCGTGATCGACTTCCCCCCCATCTCCTCGAAGAGCGCTCTTCCGCCCCCCTGGAGCCGGATGTCCGGCTTTCCCCTCGGCCCCCTTACGACCTCGATGTCTTTTAACGCCACCCCCTGGAATAGCCCCCTTCCCAGCGCCTTCAGCGTGGCCTCCTTGGCGGCGAACCTGGCGGCGTAGGACGCCGAGGGATCCCTCTTCCTCTTGCAGTAGGCGTTCTCCCCCTCGGTGAAGACCCGCCTCTCGAAGCCCGCCCCCCTTCTCTTCAGGGCCAGGGCCATCCGCTCTATCTCCAGGGCGTCGGTCCCAATGCCGATTATCATCCAAGCTCCTTTTTGATGCACTCTATTATATCGTCGACCAGAGTTGAGATGAGTTTTTCGTCCTCCCCCTCCGCCATGACCCTCAACTTCGGCTCCGTCCCGGAGTATCTGACGAGGACCCTCCCCTTGTCGCCGAGGCGCTTTGTCGCCTTGTCGATCTCCTCCTTCACCTTCGGAACGGTGTCGAGATTAACCTTCTCCCTTACCATGACGTTTTTAAGAACCTGCGGGAACTCCGTCATTATTCCGGAAAGCTCCGACAGCTTCTTCTGTTTTCTGACCATGACCGAAAGGAGCTTTAAGGCAGAGAGGATTCCGTCGCCGGTGGTGTTGTAGTTGATGAAGATTAGATGGCCCGACCGCTCCCCGCCTAGGCTGTACCCCCCCTTGACCATCTTCTCCACGACGTACCTGTCCCCCACGGGTGTCCTCACGAGCCTTCCGCCGATCTCCTTCATGAAAAGCTCGAGGCCCATGTTGCTCATAACGGTGGCTACGAGGACGCCGCCGACAAGCTCTTTGTTCTCCATCTTCTCCCTGGCGCAGATCGCCATGATCTGGTCTCCGTTCACCTCAACGCCGTTTTCGTCCACGACGATGACCCTGTCCGCGTCGCCGTCCAGCGCGATCCCGATGTCGGCCCTGTTTTCTTTAACGACCTTGCTTATCACCTCTGGATAGAGGGAGCCGAACTTGTCGTTGATGTTCTCGCCGTTCGGCTCGTCTCCGATGGTGATCACCTTCGCCCCCAGCTCCTCGAATACGGAGGGCGCCACCCTGTACGCCGCGCCGTGGGCGCAGTCCACGGCGATGGTCATCCCTGTGAGGTCGAGGTCTTTGGGAAAGGTGGCTTTTAGAAAAACTACGTATCTCCCCACCGCGTCGTCGACCCTGAAGGCCTTTCCCACCTCCTGGGCCGTGGGGCGGAGCTCGTCGATCTTGTTGGAGAAAATCAGCTCCTCGATTTCCAGCTCCTTCTTGTCCGGGAGCTTGAAGCCGTCGCCGGAGAATATCTTTATGCCGTTGTCCTGAAACGGGTTGTGGGAGGCCGAGATGACGACCCCGGCGTCCGCCCTCATGCTCGACGTTATGAAGGCGATGCCGGGCGTCGGGAGGGGCCCCACAAGGAGGACGTCAACGCCCATCGAGCAGATGCCGGAGGCCATGGCCGTCTCCAGCATGTAGCCGGAGAGCCTCGTGTCCTTGCCGATGACTATCCTGTGTCTCCTGTTGCTGTCCTTAAAAATATAGGCCGTGGCCCTGCCCACCTTCATGGCGGTCTCGGTCGTCATCGGCTCCTCGTTTGCCACGCCCCTGATACCGTCCGTGCCGAAGAGCCTCTTCGTCTCGCTGATCATATATAATTTCCTAAATACCTAAAAAATCTTTCCCTGAATCTATCGCCCAAGACTAATTTATAAAATCAGAGCGGTCCGCTTCCCTTCCAAGATTTTCCCAATCTCCCCCATCCCGTTTGCGTCGAGGCCCAATCGAAACCGCCTTCCACCACCTCTTTTGCCATCGCCTTTTCCTATCGTATCTTCCCGATCCCTTTTCCCCTTCCCCACCCTAATATCGCCGCCGCCCGTCTCCGCCCCCTTGAGATCCTAATTGGAAGGAGAGCCCGAGATAAAATAACTTCCCTACGCCCTTCTCTCTATCGACTCCCTCTTTACGGCGTCGATTACCTCTATTACCTCTTTCGTCTCCGGGACGTTGTGGACCCTGACGATGTGGGCGCCGTAAATTGCCGCCGCCGCCGCCGCCCCCAGGCTCCCCCAGAGCCTGTCTCCCGTCTCCCTTCCCGTCACCCCGCCGATGAAAGCCTTCTGGGAGGCCCCGATGAGGACCGGCCTCCCCAGGACGTAGAAATCGGTGATCCTCTTTATTATCGTGAGGTTGTCGTCCCAGGTCTTCCCGAAGCCTATTCCCGGATCTACTATGATCTTCTCAAAATCTACACCGGCCTTCACGGCTATCTCGATAGATCCCCCGAGATAGTCGGTTATCTCGCCTGTCAGGTCGTCGTAAGTCGGGTTTTTCTGCATATCCTTGGGCGTCCCCTTGATATGCATCAGGACGACCGGGATGCCGAGCTCGGCCGCAAGGGGGGCCATCTCCTCGTCGAACCTCATGCCGCTGATGTCGTTTATCATAGATGCCCCGGCGACTACGGCCTCTTTTGCCACCTTGGACTTGTAGGTGTCGATGCTTATGGGGACATCGCTCCTTTCCCTGACGCCTTCGATTACGGGTATGACCCTGTCAAGCTCCTCCCCGATCGTTATCGACTCGGCGCCGGGCCGGGTGGACTCCCCCCCGATGTCTATTATGTGGGCGCCGTCATCAATCATCTTTAGGGCGCCGTTTAACGCGTCGTCAACTCGGTAGTGCTTTCCGCCGTCGGAAAAGGAGTCCGGGGTGACGTTTACGATACCCATGATTAGGGTTCTGCCCTTAAGGTCGTAATTCCTTCCGCCGACGGGTAGCCTGAAGTTCCCCTCTTCGCACCTACTTATCATGTCTTCCGTCTCTATCTCGGATCGGATTTTATTCTCCCTGCCCACCTCATCCTCCATCTTTCCTCTTCCGTATTTCAAGAGCCTCGTCATTGTTTGAGCAATATCCTTAAAGCAGGCCCGTTCATAAGACCGGGATCGCCCACAAAGCCAACAAAACCACCTACCTTACAACGCCTTTCCCCCAATCATAAAAAGCGTTTATTATATTCAAGCCGGAGTCAAACAGGGGGTCAACCCGAAGGTCAAAACGGAGGCTCAATTATTGGATTAATCTTGATGCAAAAGGTGGGATGAAAATCCGCTGCGCCGTCCGATGAGGCCGTCAACTTCTATTTCGTCTTGGCCGCCGATGTCTCCGTCTTCGCCCCAAGGAGCTCGCCCCGCTTGAATATATCGTCTATCTCCGCCCCCGTCAGAACCTCCTTCTTCAGCAGCTCTTCGGCAAGGGCGTGGAGCTTGTCGATGTTCTTGAGAATGATCTTCTTGGTCTTGTTGTAGCACTCCTTTACTATCGCCTTTACCTCGTCGTCGATCTCTTGGGCGGTCTTTTCGCTGTAGTCCTTGTGCTGGGACATCTCTTTGCCGAGAAAGACCATCTCCTCCCGCTTGCCGAAGGTCAGGGGTCCGAGCTTATCGCTCATGCCCCAGTTTGTTACCATCTTTCTGGCCAGGTCGGTCGATACCTCGAGGTCGTGGCCGGCGCCGGTCGATATTTCGTCGAGAACCAGCTCCTCCGCTATCCTGCCGCCCAGAAGGACCTGGATCCTGCTCAAGAGGAAGTCCCTCTTGTAGCTGTGGCGATCGTCCAACGGAAGCTGCTGTGTGACTCCCAATGCCCTCCCCCTCGGGATGATCGTGACCTTATGAATGGGGTCGGCCTCGGGAAGTATCTGTGCCACGAGGGCATGGCCCGACTCGTGATAGGCGGTGAGCCTCTTCTCCTCGTCGCTGATTATCATCGATCTTCTCTCGGAGCCCATCAGGAGCTTGTCCTTTGCGTGCTCGAAGTCGACCATCTGCACGTTCGGCTTTTCGAGCCTTGCGGCGATGAGCGCCGCCTCGTTGACGAGGTTTTCCAGGTCCGCCCCGGAGAATCCGGGGGTTCCCTTGGAGATGACCGTAAGATTCACGTCGTCGGCCATCGGTATCTTCTTCGTGTGGACCTTCAGGATCTTCTCCCTCCCCACGTAGTCGGGAGTGGGGACGACGATCTGCCTGTCAAACCTGCCGGGGCGCAGGAGTGCGGGGTCGAGGACGTCGGGGCGGTTTGTGGCCGCGATCAAGATTACCCCCTCGTTCGCCTCGAATCCGTCCATCTCGACAAGGAGCTGGTTTAAGGTCTGCTCCCGCTCGTCGTGGCCGCCCCCCAGGCCAGCCCCCCGGTGCCTGCCTACGGCGTCTATCTCGTCTATAAAGACGATGCACGGCGATCTCCTCTTCGCCTGTTCGAAGAGGTCCCTGACCCTCGATGCGCCGACCCCGACGAACATCTCCACAAAGTCGGAGCCGGAGATCGTGAAGAAGGGCACGCCCGCCTCTCCAGCTATGGCCCTGGCGAGAAGGGTCTTCCCTGTGCCGGGCGCACCCAGAAGGAGGACCCCCTTCGGAATGCGCCCCCCCAGACGGGTGAACTTCTTGGGGTTTTTCAGAAAGTCGACTATCTCCCCCAGCTCCTCCTGTGCCTCGTCAATGCCAGCGACATCGGCGAAGGTGACCTTCTTGGTCGTTTCATCCAGGAGCTTCGCCTTGCTCTTCCCGAACGACAGCGCCTTCCCCGGCCCCCCCGCCTGGATCTGCCTCATGAAGAAAGCCCAGAAGATGACCAGCATCAGAACGAGGATCATGATCTGGGCGATCCCCGTCTGGTACCATGGGACCTTCTCCTTTTCCGATTTTATTTCAATGCCGCTTTTCAAGAGTCTGTCCACAAGGGTGGGGTGTTCCGGCATATGGGTTTTATACTTGTTTCCCTTTAAATCCTCGCCGGAGACCTCCCTCCCCTGGATAGTCACCTTGGCGATCTTGTCCTTTCCCGGCTGCTCGACCTTTTTCAAAAAATCGCTATAGGTAAGCTCCTCCACCTTGACCTCCTCTCTCTGCAGGAGGGTCGCCGCAAGGATTATAACGAGGATGATTATAAGCCAGAGGAACATGTTCTTGGTCGATTGATTCATGAGATTCCCTTTTTTATCGTCACTGCCCATTGTTCTCTTCCGAAAACGGCCCTATGAAGATGGCCGTTTAAGGCATCTTTCAAAGGCCCTTTATTATGAGTGTTTAGCTATATTCTTGATTTTAAAATTAACCTTGTAATATTATCACTCTTGCTATATATTGTCAATTAGATTTAGGGTTGCTTTTGAGTTTGTTCAGAATGCCGTTTTTTGCTCCGATTTGGGATTGGAGATCGGGGGAATTACCGATGTCCCGAATCGACACTTAAAGGCCTGACGGGGAGGATAAAATCGAAAAAATGATGGATAAGATGACCGTGGGATTTTTGGGTTCCGGTAACATGGCGGAGGCGCTGATCAGGGGTATCTTGGGCACCGGCCGCGCCGGGGCCGATAGGATAATCGCGACCGATATCTCGAGGGATCGGCTTAAATATATCTCCGAGACCTACAGTGTTAAGACGGCGGAAAATCCGGTCGATATGGCAAGGGGATCCGATGTGATATTCATCGCCACGAAGCCCGCCCAGATCGGCGAGGCCTTGAGGTCGGTGAATGATGTTATCGATCAAAAAAAGCTCGTAATATCGATCGCGGCCGGGATCACGATCGCCTTTATCGAGCAGAGGCTCAAGAAAAACGTCCCGGTAATCAGGGTGATGCCGAACACGCCCGCCCTCGTCCTTGCCGGGATGGCGGCGCTCTCTGCCGGATCGTCCGCGACGGATGAGCATATGCAGATCGCCCTTTCGATCTTTTCCGCCGTGGGGGAGGCGGTCGTGGTGGACGAGGGGCTGATTGACGCCGTGACGGCCCTATCCGGAAGCGGGCCGGCCTACGTCTTCATGGTGATAGAGGCGATGGCGGACGGCGGGGTCAAGGCGGGGCTTTCGAGGCATATCGCCCTAAAGCTCGCCGCCCAGACGGTCATGGGGGCGGCGAAGATGGTGATTGAGACCGGAAGACACCCGGGCGAGCTCAAGGATATGGTGACCTCCCCCGGGGGAACCACCATCGAGGCGCTCTCGGTCCTGGAGGACAACGGCGTTCGGGGGGCGTTCATCGAGGCGGTGGAGGCGGCCTTCCTGAAGGCGAAGGAGCTGGGGAAAAAGGGTTGAAATATTTAGTGGGTGGCAGGCAGAAGGACAATCTCCACGGGGATAATCGCAGCGGGGGCTACAGCAACTGGGGGCCGATTGCAGCAGGGGTGGCAACGGCAGCAGGGGGCCGATCACAAAGGGCAAGGAGGCTGACAGTATAAGGAGGGGAGGGGATTTATACCGTAAGGGGGAGAGGGAAATTCCCTCTCCCCCCGAATTTCAATGCCTCACCTCGCACGGACTACTCGAACCACTTCTTCTTCGCCCTGTCGACCTCGCTGTTCAAAAGCGCCTTGCCGACCTCGTCGTGCTGAATCCAATCTTTGATCCCCCAGTCCCGCGTGTCGGCAAAGGTATCCTTCACGCCCCAGTGGATCTTCTCCACCACCTTAAAGCCGTCGTCGGTCAAGAGGAAGTGGTAGTTAAAGAGCAGTCCCACAAATATTGCAAGGAAGATTGCAAAGACGATAAGAAGCGCCACGGAGCCTCCCAGAAGAAGGACGGGCCCCTTGCTCTTCCTTCCCCCCTTCGATGTATTCCTCTTTTTTGCCACGATTGCCTCCTAATATTAATTAAACTAATTGAACTGGATATACGATTTTAGTCGCCTCTCGAAACCCTACCATATGCGTCGATTCAGGGTTGCTCCCCGTCAATGCCCCTCTACCGTCTCTGTCCGAAGATCGCCGTCCCGACCCTGACCATCGTCGCCCCCTCCTCGATCGCCACTGGGTAGTCCGCCGACATCCCCATCGAGAGCTCGTCCATCGAGACCCCTGGGATATTCTCCGCCTTGATTTTCTCTAGCAGCTCCCTTAAGGCTGTGAAGAAGGGCCTTACCTCCTCGGTGTCGAGGCCGAAGGGAGGCATCCCCATCAGCCCCCGAACCTTGAGGTTTTCGAGGGTCGATATCCCCCTCACCAGGTCTACGACGCCGGAGACCTCTATCCCGGACTTACGCTCCTCGTGGGAGATGTTCACCTGAACGAGGATCTCCTGAACCTTCCCCACGCCCTTCGCCCTCCTGTCGAGCTCGACCGCCAGGGGAAGGCCGTCCACGGAGTGGATCAGGTCGAAGAGCTTCACGGCGTACCTCGACTTGTTCCTCTGGAGGTGCCCGATGAAATGCCACCGGACGCCGCCCGCCCCGGAGCCCGGCATCCCCTCTATCTTCTCCTTCGCCTCCTGCACGTAGTTTTCTCCCAGGTCGGCCGCCCCGGCCTCGATCGCCCGCTCGACCACCCCCAGGTCAAAGGTCTTGGTGACCGTGATCAGGGTGACCCCGGCCGGGTCCCTTCCAACCCTTCCGCACGCATCTCTGATCTGGCCCAGCACCCGCTCGAGGTTCTTCTTGATCTCTTCTGTTTCAACCACGAGACGCATCCTCCCTTCACGCTTAATTTAATATGTTACAATCAGAGGCCGTTTCTACCCGGCGTACTTCAAAGCGCCGAGCTTAATCAGCAGTTCCACCACCTCCGATACCGGAAGCCCCACCACGTTTGAATACGAGCCGTTGATCTCTCTCACCATGATTGATGCGTACCCCTGAACCGCGTAGGCCCCCGCCTTGTCCATAGGCTCCGACGTGGCCACGTAGGCGGCGATCTCATCGATTCCGAGCTCCTTCATCGTGACGAAGGTCTCGGCGTGGCAAGATACCTCGATGCCCTCGTCCTTTGCCGTGACGGAGTATCCGGTTATGACGCTGTGTTTCTTTCCCGAGAGGCTTTGGAGCATCTCCTTGGCGTCCCGGGCGTCCCTCGGCTTTCCCATTATCCGGCCTTCGAGGACGACCACGCTGTCGGCCCCTATCACGAAGGCGTCGGGGTAAATCTCAGCCACCTTAACGGCCTTTTCGAGAGACAGCCTCTCGGCGTGTTCCGACGGGGTCTCGCCGCCTATCAAAGACTCGTCCACGTCAGCAGTTATGACGTCAAAGATAATCCCGACGGAAGACAAAAGCTCTCTCCTCCTGGGTGAGTTGGACGCGAGGACTATTTTCCTTGTTGTGATGAACAACTAAACTCCCCCTCCGCTCTCGAATAAAGACCCTTTTTGCCTCGATTTTTTTAACCAACAGTGTATCTTATCACAACTATTGTATTAAAAAGTACTTGAAAAAAAAAGTCAAGGGTGATAGTTTAACATCCTGAACTTTTTTGAGAAAAATTTTATGAAACAGCTGAATATTGCGTCTCAAAAGCGGATTGAGATGATAGACATCACAGCCGATGTCAAGAGAGCAGTAAAGGAGACCGGGGTCATGAGGGGGGTCTGCCTGATCTACGTCCCCCACACAACGGCGGCCGTTACCATCAACGAAAACGCCGACCCGGACGTCCCGAGGGATATACTGGAAAGGCTCGACAAGCTCGTGCCCGCCGGCGACAATTACCGCCACAGGGAGGGAAACTCCGACGCCCATATCAAATCGAGCATCGTCGGGGCCTCGGAGATGGTGATAATCGAAAATTCCACCCTCGTTCTCGGAACCTGGCAGTCCGTCTTTTTCTGCGAGTTTGACGGACCCAGGAGGAGGAATGCCATCGTGAAGATCATTCCTGAAGCTTAAAAAAATGGAGTTGAAAATGAGAAATGCAGTAAGAACCGGCATAAGAATTGTTTTAAAGGCCCTTTTCCCGCTCTTGGCGATGTCGACATCGACGGCCGTGGCGTGGGACACAAGCAATATATTCCCCATCAACGAAGGGGCGAGGTGGAAATACACCGGAATGTGGGAGAACATCAACACCGGCAAGAAAACCCCGATATCCCTTGAGGCAAAGGTCTTGAGGTTTGTAAACGGCGGCGGGTATCTTGGCGCCCATATGCAGGGACATCCCACAGACATCGAGAGCATTAAATCGGGAGAGGTTGCCAAATCGACCTACGTTTACTACGTCCTCGGAAACAGGGTCTATAAGATCACCAATCCCTCCGACATGAACAGCGCCATGTCGGGCCGCTACGATCCAAGGGAAGACGAGATATTCATGACCTTTCCGCTGAAACCTGGGGCCTACTTCGGGAAGATGGCTGGCGATAATGGGTGGCAGGTGGAGGCGGCGTCTATTCCGATACCGGCCGTCAGGTGCAAGATGGACGGATACATAATAATACTGAAAAAGAAGGACATGATAAAGCTCATGACCTTTGTGCCCATCGTGGGGATAACGTCGTACCAATACTTAAACTACAACACCGGGGATAAGATAAAACTGAATCTCTCGGAATACGTAACTGGAGAATAAAAAAGGAGAGCTTTTATGCGCGTGCTTTCGGGGATTCAGCCTTCCGGTTCCCTCCACATTGGGAACTACTTCGCCATGATGAGGCGAATGATCCGCTATCAGGAAGAGCACACCCTCTTCGTTTTCATAGTGAACCTCCACGCCCTTACCTCTGTGTCGGACGGGGCAAGGCTCGGCGCCGATACCCTTACCGCCGCGGTGGATTTCATCTCCCTGGGGCTCGATCCGGAAAAGTGCTTCTTCTGGGTCCAGTCCGACGTCCCGGAGGTCACGGAGCTGACATGGATTTTGTCGAACGTCACCCCTATGGGTCTTCTGGAGAGGGCCCACAGCTATAAGGACAAGACCGCCAAGGGAATCTCCCCGAACCACGGGCTTTTTGCCTACCCGGTCTTGATGGCCGCCGACATCCTCCTCTATCAGTCGGACGTAGTCCCCGTGGGGCAGGATCAGAAGCAGCACCTTGAGATGACGAGGGATATCGCCATCCGCTTCAACAACGCATTCGGCGAGACCTTTACCATACCGGAGGCGGAGATCGACGAAGACCTCGCGGTAATCCCCGGAATCGACGGACAGAAGATGAGCAAATCCTACGGCAACACCATCGATATATTCGAGACGGAAGAGGCGCTGAAGAAAAAGGTAATGAGCGTCGTCACCGATTCCAAGGGGGTAGACGAGCCTAAAGACCCGGACAACGACAGCCTCTTTCAGCTGATGTGCCTCTTCATTGACACAGACGAGAGGGAGGCATTGAGGGACAGATATATTAAACCCGGGCTTAAGTATTCCGAAGTGAAAAAGGAGCTCTTCAAGAAGATATGGGAGTTCTACGCCCCGTATCGCGAAAAGAGGGAGGGGCTTCTAAAGGATGCGGATACGGTGAGGGATATATTAAAGGCAGGGGCGGAGAAGACGAGGGAGGAGGCGATGAAGACCCTCGATCTCGTCAGGGAGAGGGTGGGGTTGAAATACTGATTTTATACGCGATTCGTTCGCTCCTTTGCCGCAATCTCACACCAAAAACCACCTCTCCTCGGGTTTGGGGCCGGTGTCTTCTGATCGGTTACCGACGCCGTTTTTGATTTCTACTCTCTTCCTTGGATGGACTCTCTCCTCGAAAAAGAATGATTGCCAGTGCTTTATTCCAATGAAGAGCTCAATACCCCTTTAATTGTTCGCTTATATATTTTAGGAATGGTGTTAATGGTTGACACCCGGATTTAATAAAGTCAAGGCTGCTCCTTAATAAATCTCTTTTATCCAACGTCTACCTGAGGGATATGAAAATGATTATCATGGAAACAAAAGTGTATGTGGCGGGACTTTCGGGAAGAGAGGTAACGGATTTTATGCTGAATCCCAGCGACGAAAACTACAGGAGATGGTGGAACGGGACGCATCTCGAGTTTCACTTATTGAAATCTCGTCCGGGGCACGTCGGCGACGTGGTATATATGGACGAGTTCATAGGGAGGCACAGGGTGAAGATGAAGGGGGTGGTCGTGGAGGCGGTCCCTGGGGAGCTGATCGTCTGGCAGTTCAAAAAGATGATTAAGCTGCCCGGACGGCTCTTTCTTAAGCTCAAGGACGACAAAGAGGGGGTGAGAATCACCCACACCATAACGATCGGCTTCGGCGGAATCGGGAAAATTCTCGATCCGATCTTCAGGCTGTTCTTCCACAAAGATTTTGAAGAGGCAATGGAAGAGCACGCAAGGATCGAGTTCAACAAGTTAAGGGAGGTTCTGCATTGATTTAGCAGGACGCGTTTCATATCTATATCGCAAAACCTAAAAAGGCTTTGAGCTTTCCAACCTGAATTTAATATCTTGATTATATTATTTGAGGACAAAATTTGGATTTCAAGGACAACAGAAAAAGAAAAATAGTCTTTGTGAGCCATTGCATCCTGAACCAGAACCTGCGCTTCCCCGGCATCGCCGTCCAGGCCGGGGCGTGCAGCGAGCTGGTGGAGAAGCTGCTGGAAAACGATCTTGGAATCGAGCAGATTCCTTGCCTGGAGCGTCTCGGGTGGGGCGGGGTATCGAGGAAAAACTACTTCAGATACCAGCCCCTTTTTTTCGACTATGCGGACACGTTCCTGTCCGGATTGATCAAGTTTTTCGGGGCGCTGTGGATATACAAGTACGGCCTCCTCTGCAAGAGGGAGGCCAGGAGGATCGTCAAGCATACAAAAGACTACATCGACTCCGATTACTCGGTTGTGGGCATAATCACGGTGAACGACAGCCCGACGGATGGAATAACCCAGACCCTTGACCTCCTTCGGTCGGCCGAGAAGTTAAAGACTATAAAACATGGTCGGGAGATTTTGAGAAATCCCGAATTGGATAAGATGAGAGAGAGCATCCCCCTGCTGTGCGAAAAGGGAACGGGGATATTTGCAAAGAGGCTCAAACGCGAATTGAAGAAAAAGAATATCGATATAAAAATAGTAGGCTACGATCCCTGGGCCGACCAGGAGGTTGAATCGAAAAGGGTTATAAGCGATCTTAAGAATGGCGGATTCGAGCCCTCTAAAAAGGCTTGACTTTCGCTGGATTTTTGCCATAGTACATATTAGCGGATTAACGGTGAGTGTTTTTTTACTATACAAGGGAGGAACGAAAAATGAAGAGAACAATTAAATGGGCAATCGTCCCGGTCTTCGTGTCTCTTCTGGCGGTACAAATCTTCTTCTCGGCCGGCTTGGCCCAGGAGACGACGGTGTCCTTCGACAACGCCTGGAGCTTTTCCGACGGGCTGGCCAGGGTGGCGGTGGGAAAGAGCATCGGATACATCGATAAAACCGGAAACTTCGTCATCAGGCCCAGCTTCTATCAGGTATCGATTTTCTTCTATCCAGCCTACGATTTTTACGAGGGGCGCGCCCAGGTTATAATCGCGGAAAAGAACGGTTTTATTGACAAGACAGGGGGAGTGGTTATAGACCCCAAGTTCGACGACGTGTGGAGGTTTTCGGAGGGGCTGGCCCAGTTCGAGATGAACGATAAGATCGGGTATATCGATCTCTCCGGGAATATCGTGATCGAGGCGAAGTTCGACGAAGGGGATAGGTTCTCCGGGGGGCTGGCGCCGGTCGAGCTGGACGGTAAATGGGGATACATCGACAAGAGCGGAAATATGGTGATCGATGCCGTGTATAAGGAGGCGAAAGTTTTTAGCGAGGGTCTCGCCGCAGTAAAGGTCAACGCCTGGGGATTCGTTGACAAGTCCGGGGCTATGGTGGTCGAGGCAAAGTACGACGATGTCTGGGAGTTCTCCGAGGGCCTCTGCGCCGTGGAGACGGGGGGGAAGATAGGCTTTATCGACGCCTCCGGGAATATGGTTATCACCCCGGCATATGAGGACGGCGAGTCGTTTAGCGATGGACTCGCGTCGGTGGAGATCGGCGGCAAGGACGGCTATATCGACAAGACAGGGGCCGTTGTCATCCCCGCAACCTTTGACGACGCAAATCCCTTTTCGGGGGGGCTGGCGGCGGTTGAGGTGAACGGCAAGTGGGGGTTTATCGACAAGGGCGGCAAATTCGTGATCGAGCCGAGGTTTGACCGGGCAAACAGATTCTCCGAGGGATTCGCCTCGGTGGAGATCGGCGGGAGGTGGTTCTTTGTCGACAAAACGGGAAAGATCCTCGGAAGCAAATAGTCAAGGGGGGGTTGAACAGCTTTGAGCGGTGGGAGGCTCGGGGGTTTTTATCTTGACTGATACATTAAAGCGTGATAATTTCTCCTGGGGGGTGTGGGGAAATTTCATCGGGTTTTTTTGGGGGGGGTAGAGAAAGATATTTAGGTGCCGGGGGCAGGGGAGATGCAGGGCAATAAGATGCTGTGGTGATGGGGCAATGGTGGGGGTGGGGAAAGATATTTAATTGTCGGGGGCAGGGGGGGAGCATACCAATAAGATGGAATTGTGATTTGATGGTTGGGCAGTAGAGTGGTGGGGTTCAGGGCAGCAAGATGCTGTGGTGATTGGGTGATTGGGTGATGGGGTGGGAGGATAATGATTTTAAGGGAAGACGGGATGGTGGGGTGACGGGATGACGGGGTGATGAGATTGGGGGGTATGATATAGGAAACAGGTCGGATAACTTTTTGTGATCAGTAAACGGTATCGGGAAAGAGCGGTAGAGAAATGGAAGAAAATAAAGACAAGATAAGCGATGCGACAAAGGAGCTTTCCGAAAGGCTCCTCTACCAGCCGAAATCGGTCTGGGACAGTGTGGATGAGACGGAGTGGGAGAAGATATTCGCCCTGGGGGAGGACTACAAGTCCTTTTTAGACGCCGCAAAGACCGAGAGGCTGGCGGTCTCGGAGATAGTTAGGAGGGCAAAGGAGGCCGGCTTTACCGACGAGGGGAGGAAAGGAGGAAAGGGGGAAAAGCCCCTGAAGAAATTATACAAGACGGATAAAAAGAAGGCCGCCGCCCTGGTGGTCCCGGGGAAGGCGGATCCGACCGAGGGGCTGAACGTCATCGTTTCCCACATAGACTCCCCGAGACTCGACCTGAAGCAGCGCCCACTCTACGAGGAGGTGGAGCTGGCGCTGCTCAAGACCCACTACTACGGCGGGATCAAGAAGTACAGCTGGGTGTCGAGGCCACTGGCGATCTACGGGGTAATCGTCAAGGGGGACGGGACGGAGGTGGAGGTCGCTGTCGGTGACGACCCTGACGATCCGGTATTCACCGTCTCCGATCTCCTGATCCACCTTGCCGGCAAGGCGCAGATGGAAAAGAAGGTGGGGGAGGCGGTTCCGGGGGAGAAGCTGAACCTCCTCTTCGGAAGCATCCCCTTTGAGGACAAGGAGGCCAAGGAGAGGGTCAAGCTCTTTGCGCTGAAGCTCCTGAACGACAAGTACAACATTGTGGAGGAGGACCTCATAAGCGCGGAGATCGAGGTGGTCCCGGTGGGGAGGTCGAGGGATATCGGCCTCGACAGGTCCCTTGTGGGGGGGTACGGCCAGGACGACAGGGCTAGCGCCTTTACGAGCCTGAGGGGAGTTCTCGATGCCGGCGAGCTCAATAGGACCGCCGTGGTCTACTTCCTGGACAAGGAGGAGATCGGCTCCGAGGGGGTGACCGGGGCCCGCGGGAGGTTTATCGAGGACGTGGCGCTCGAGATACTGACGGCCGTCAAGGGCGAGTTCAAGGCGGGCGACCTCATGAAGACCCTCTCCAATTCCAGGTGTCTCTCGGCGGACGTCAACGGCGCGCTGGACCCTGACTGGCAGGAGGTACACGAGAAGCGAAACGCCGCCCGCCTCGGATACGGTGTCTGCATAACGAAATTCACCGGCTCCAGAGGGAAGTTCGGCGCATCCGACGCCCATGCGGAGCTTGTGGGGAGCATCAGGAAGCTCTTCAACGACAACGACGTGGTCTGGCAGTTTGGGGAGCTGGGAAAGGTGGACGAGGGCGGGGGCGGCACCATCGCAAAGGATATGGCCGCGAGGGGGATGGACGTTTTGGACTGCGGGCCGGTGCTTCTGGATATGCATTCCCCCTTCGAGATATCGAGCAAGGCGGACATCTACATGGCGTACAAGGGCTATAAGGTCTTTCTCGAATCGTAATATTTTTTGTGTGGAGGGGGACGGCGGGGCTAGGTCGTTTTTAGGGGTTCGGCCGTTTTTCAGGGTAAGGCCGTTTTTTAATAAAAGACTTACGGGTGGTGACTGTTTAGATGGATTTTGAAGGAGGCAGGATTAATAGGCGGGGCGGTATTGAGCGTCCTTCCTCGATTGAAACGGGAAGGTTAAAACTTATTTGGGTTGCGGTTTCCCTACTCCTCTTCCTCTCCGCTCCGGCCCCGCGGCTTTACGCTGGGGAAACGGTTGACAGGATTATGAAGGATGGGGTGGTGGTTGTCGGGATAGGGGGTGAGGTTCCGCCCTTCTCCTACTCTACGGGCGAGGAAGGCGATGAAGCCGAATTGATCAGCTTGACGGGCTTCGATGTGGAGATCGTCGGGGCCATACTCGAAGGGATCGCCGCAATCGAAGAAATTGGAAATATTGATATAACGCCCCGATTTGTAACGGTGGATCCTGTCGAGCTGATCCCCCTTGTGGCCGAGGGGGAGATTCAGATGGCTCCGGGCCTGGCCCACAAGATGGGTTGGGAGCGGGCAATCGATTTCTCCGTGACCTATTTTAAGGGGGGCACGGGGATAGCCGTGAAGAAGAGCTCCTCGATAAGGAGGTTGGGGCACCTGAAGGGGAAAAAGATAGCTCTGCCTCAAGGGATTAAGGATGATAAAATCGATACGGCTCTTTCAGGAGTCAATCTCGTCCCCGTGGAAGACCTGTCCTCGGGGTTCGAGCTGTTAAAGGGGGGGAAGGTCGTGGGGGTGGCCGGGGACGTTCGAGAGCTGTTGAGGATAATATCCCTCGAGGAGAAGCCGGAAAGGTTTATTCTGGTGGATGAGCTCGTATCAATGGTCCCATATTGTGTCGGGATACCACCGGAAGACCCCCGATGGAGGGAGATGATCAACTTCTCCATGATGAAGATATTCGAGTCGGGATTGTACAGGAAAATGTATGAGAAGTGGTTTAGGAGGGATTCCCGCACAAAGTATCCGATCGGATTCACGATGGAGATTTGGCCGAAGTAAAATGGAAAATGTAAAGAAGATCATCGCGGCCGTAGACGGCTCGGAAGTCTCCATAAAGGCCTTCGAGTGGGCGGCCGGGCTGGCATCGATGTTCGGTGCGGAGCTTATCGTGGTCTCCGTGTCGGACAAGCGCAATATCAAAGACGAAGAGCTTTTCCCCGCTTTTCTGACCGATAAAAAGCTCAACGAGATAGTCGAGGAGTTTTCGGAGAAGAAAGAGGGGATATTCAAATCCATCCAGAACAAATGTCTCGACATGAAGGTCAAGGTCTCTGCGGTGGTTCTTCATGGCTTGCCCTCGGACGAGATCATAAACCTCGCCGGCAACGAGGAAGCCGACCTGATCGTGATGGGGGCGCACGGTAAAAGGGAGGAGTTTTATCACGAGTTCAGCTCCACCTCGGAGAGGGTCTTGAAGAAAGCCCCTTGTCCGATCCTGATGATAGTTCCTCAAAGGCCCTTTAAGAAAGACAGCGGGAAGAAACCCCACCAAAAGCCTTACCACCCTATATTACACAGCACATAATATCGATAGTGGATGAGACCGATATTTTTGGGCTTTATAGGTTGACATTTATATATAATTTGTGTAATTTTAATCCAATGTGAGGTGATCGGCTCTAAATGATAATATTCAAGGATGTAGATAAATATTACGGCAACTTTCACGCGCTGAAGAGCATTAACCTTCATGTGAAACCGGGGGAGGTGGTTGTTGTCTGCGGTCCCTCCGGCTCCGGAAAGTCGACGCTGATCAGGTGCATCAACGAGCTCGAGCTCATAAACGGCGGAGAGCTGATCGTCGACGGCTTTAACCTCGCCGATTCGAGGACGAATATCAACGACCTCAGGGCGGAGATCGGCATGGTCTTTCAGCAGTTCAATCTCTACCCCCACATGACGGTTATAAAAAACATCACACTGGCTCCGATAAAAGTCAAGAATATGAAAAAGCACGACGCCGAGTCTCTGGCCTTGGAGCTCCTCGACAAGGTTCGGATCAAGGAGCAGGCCTATAAATACCCGGCGGAGCTTTCGGGGGGGCAGCAGCAGAGGGTCGCCATCGCCAGGGGGCTTGCCATGAGGCCTAAAATCATGCTCTTCGACGAGCCGACATCCGCACTCGATCCAGAGATGATAAGCGAGGTCTTAAACGTCATGAAAGATCTGGCCCGGGAGGGCATGACAATGGTGGTTGTCACCCACGAGATGGGTTTTGCCAGGGAGGTGGCCGATCGAGTCATCTTTATGGACCTGGGGCAGATAATCGAGGAGGGAACGCCGGAGCATTTCTTCAAAAGTCCCGAAGATGAGAGGACAAAGGCGTTTCTCAACGAGATACTATAAATATGGGTTTATTAAAAAGGAGGAATCGATGAAAAAGTTTTTTGTTATTGTTTTGGCCCTATCAGTGATGGGCGTCTTTTGTGCCTGCGAAAAAGCGCCGGCGCCTGAGACCGCCGGAGATACGGGGGGAGCCGCCGCTCCGGCCGTGTCCACCCTGGACAAGATCAAGGACGCCGGAAAGCTGGTGGCCGGCGTGAAGGACTCCGTTGTCCCCTTCGGATATGTTGATGAGAAAAAGCGGGAGCTTGTCGGTTTTGACGTGGACATCTGCCGCCACATCGCAAAGAAGCTGAAGGTGGATATCGAGTTCAAGGCCGTCACTTCCGCAAACCGCATCCAGATGCTCACCGACGGCGAGGTGGATATCCTTGCCGCCACCATGACCCACAAGATCGAGAGGGACGAGGTCATAGACTTCTCCATCACCTACTTCATGGACGGTCAGAGGCTCCTCGTGGCGAAAGACAGCACGATCGAGAGCGTCGCGGACCTTGCCGGGAAGAAGGTAGGATCGGTAAAGGGCTCCACCAGCGAGAAGAACGTCAAGGAGGCCCAGCCCAAATGTGAGGTGATCTCTTTCGAGGGCTACCCGGAGGCGTTTTTGGCCCTGAAACAGGGCAAGGTGGAGGCGGTTACCACCGACTCCGTCATCCTCGTCGGTCTTAAGGGAAGCGATGAACATCCCGAAAACTGGAAGATCGTGGGTGAATTCTTCTCCAGCGAGCCGTACGGACTGGGCGTTCCCGAAAACGACTCCGAGTGGCGCGACTTCGTTAACTTCACCCTCATGGAGATGTGGGTAGAGGGAGAATGGCAGAAGATCTACGACAAGTGGCTTGGACCGGATACCAATTACTACATGCCCTTGAGCTGGCGTATGGAGCTCTGGCCCTAAGATCAACGCATAATAGGGGGGGAGCAATCTCCCCCTTATTTTTTTAAGATGACAAAAAAACTCCACGATCTAAAAGTCGAAGCGTCAATCTTTATCGAACGGTACAGGTTTATCGTCATTCCGATCGTCCTTATATCGATCGGCCTCTTTTGTTATTTAGTACTGTATAAGCTGCTGATTGTCAGGGTATTTAATATTGAGATCAAGTACGAGCTTAACTACGCCGTATACAACACCTACTATATCAAGGCCACCAAGCTTACATATATTCAACTATATTTATCGGGTGTCTACACCACAATAAAGATATCCTTAATTTCTATTATCATAGCGATGAGCATGGGGACTCTGCTTGCGGTTTTCAGGCTGAGCAGGGTAAAGGTCCTCGACATCTTCGCCAAGGCCTATATCGAGTTCATGAGAAACACGCCGCTCCTCATTCAGATATTCTTCTGGTATTACGGCACCGACCCCCTGCTCCCCGATTTTTTCAAGAAATGGCTCTACAGTCAAACAAGCACGGAATTCGCCTACGGTGTTATAGCGCTCTCCATCTACACGTCCGCATTTATCGCCGAGGAGATAAGGGCGGGGATCCAATCTATCCCGAAGGAGCAGATGGAGGCCTCCAGGGCCCAGGGGCTCACATTCCTTCAGGCCATGAGGCTTGTCATCCTCCCTCAGGCCTTCAGGATCGTGATTCCGCCCCTCATCAGCCAGTCGCTGAACCTGACCAAGAACTCATCTCTGGTCATGGCAATCGGTGTTGTGGAGCTTATGGCCGCATCGAGATTCCTCTACGAGGGAACGTACAGGGTCTTCGAGGCGTTGACGGTCACAACCGTGATATATCTGTCGTTATCGCTTCTGATCTCGTTTTCAATAAACCAGTATAACAAGCACTTCCTGAAATATATTAGGTACTGATATGTCCCACGCCCGCACAAAGAGACTGACGAATATTGTCCTCGAGACGGTTACACTTGTAATCCTGATCTTGTTGTTCCTGTCCGAGATATTCTTCTCAAGCATAACTCATTTTTTCTGCAATTTTGTGGTGATTGTCAAGAGCTATCCGTACAGGGTCATAGCGAACAATATGATGTTCTTTCTCTTCGGCCTTCGGGGAAAGGTCGGCGGGATTACGCTTACGATCTTGGTGGCCGCCGTAAGTCTCGCCCTGGCCTTTATTACCGGTATCGCCTTCGGCCTTATGCGATACAGCAAGAGGTGGTGGCTCAGCTACCCGGCAGTCGGCTACATAGAGCTCATCAGGGCCGTCCCGCTTATACTCGTGATCTTCTGGTTCTGTTTTCTGCCCCCAGGGCTTTCAAAACAACTGAAGGACGTAAGCCGGGTCTACTACGCCATAATAGCCTTCGTCTGTTTCACCGGGGCGTACCTGGCGGAGATCGTAAGGGCTGGAATAATGTCTGTGGGGAAGGGACAGATGGAGGCAGCCCGCTCCACCGGCCTGACCCACACCCAGGCCATGACCTACATCATCCTCCCCCAGGCATTGAAAAACATGATCCCGTCTTTCGTAAACCAGTTCGTGAGCCTGATCAAGGACACGTCCCTCCTCTGGTTCGTGGGGGTGATGGAGTTCACCCAGACGATCTTCGCCACGAGCAACAGGGAGGTCAATACCGATGTAACCATGGGGCTCTATTTCTTCGCCGCCGTGGTCTACTTCTTTATCTGCTATCCCCTAACCGCCTCGAGCCGCTGGCTGGAGAGGAGGCTGGGCGTGGGGGAGAGATAGGGCAGATGAGTGTGGGGATGAGGGGTGTTCTCCAATAATTGGATGGGCGGATTAATAAGGAGGTATTGAGGGTTGGGAAGAAAGGTCGTGAGGGGGGATGCAAGACCGGGAAGGCGGGGGGGTAAGGGGGCAGATGGGACGGCGGCAAGGGTGAAGGATGTATTTGACGGGAAAGTGGGGAGTGTAGGACGGGGGCAGCTATTCAATAAAGAAGGATACTAATATGGATTCCCGCTTTCCAAGGGAATGACATATAAATCTACAATCTATATATAATCCCAACACAAAACTCCAATATTAAACTCCAATAGAAGATAAAATCGAAATCCCCGGGGATGGTTCGGGGATTTTTCATTTACGTTATATAATCTCAAGCTCCACGAAAGAAGGTTCTTTTAAGCATCAGACATGCTAAAAGGATTCATCAACGCTGTTTTCCATCCCCACTTAAATTTCCCGTCAGGCCGCCTCCAGCCGCCGGCTGGAGAAAAAACTCCGCGCGGGAGCAACGTAGAACTCCTTTAGGAAGAGGCGAGTGCAGAATCGAATGGGGTTGCAAAACGAGGGGAGGGTAAAAAGCAGAGCCGTTAATCAGAGGAATTGATAATGTAAAACGGGATATTGGAATATTAATACAGGAAACTCCGGGATGCCCCAGGTGCCTCTTTGCTGTGGGCGAAACTCTAAAAAAATCCAGCAGCCCTGCAATCAAATACAATTATCGGGTGAGGGATTTACTCGGAAATCCTGACCCTGTAGACAACCGTCTCTACAATGCTCTCTTCCCCCTCCCAGGGGCGCAGGTAGTTGAAGGTCAGCTTTGCCTTTCCCTCCAATTTAGGGCTGAACTTCCATACGGCCGTATTCGGGGCGCCTATCAGCTTTTTATCACCCTTTTGAAAGCTCCGCTTCTCCACCTCCACCAGGGCCCCCTCGGGATCGACGATTATTTCCCACTGGTATCCCGTGGACGGATTTTCCTCAAGCACCACGACCGCCGTATCCCCTGGCTTCAAATCGATCATCTCGTTCTCGTCTAAGAGGACGGTCCCCACGAGATATTCATCGAGGGTCTGGGCATCCTCCTCCTGGCCCATCGACCAGACAAGCGCTCCCAGGGACAATACGAGAACCGTAATCGAGACAATAATATATTTACCCTTCATCTTAGTTTCCTCCCTCTTCCATTGCCAGTTTTTCCAACAAAGACCTAACCTCGTCGACCGCCTTCTCTTTCTTTACAACGACCACCTCTCCGCTCCTCCTGACCTTTATTTCCACCTCCCCCTTCTCCACAAGTTTCTTGCTGACAACGACCCTCAACGGGAAACCCAGCAATTCGCTGTCCGCAAACTTCACACCGGCGGTCTCCTCCCTGTCGTCGAGGATCACCTCGAAACCATCGCCCAAACTTTTCGCGACCTCAAGAGCAACGCCTTTGACCACGTCATCCGCCCCGAGAGGAAGGACAACGAGGTCAAACGGGGCTACGCTCACGGGCCAGATTATTCCCCTGTCGTCGTGGTGAGCCTCCACGATGCTCGCCATCGCCCGCTCCACGCCGATCCCGTAGCACCCCATGACCACCGTCTCCTCCTTTCCCTCCTCGCTCAGATATTTTAGCCCCATGACCTTCGAGTAGCGCCTGCCCAGCTGAAAGGTGTGGCCGAGCTCGATCCCCCGTTTAAGGGTGATCTTCCCTGTCGTCTTCCCGCCTGTCTCCACGCAGCTCGGACAGGGGTCGCCCTCCCTGACTGTGGCCAAGTCTATGGTCGTATCGATCACAAAATCCCTTCCCGGGACGAAGTTCTTGATGTGGTAGTCGATCTCGTCCCCGCCGACGATATATACCGGCTGGGACAGGACGGTCTTGTCGAATATCACGGTAACGCCCTTCTTCCCCGCTACCCGGGGCGAGATAAATCCCGGAACGATCCCCAGCTCCTCCAGGGCCTTCGGGTCGGCGACATCGAGCTCAATCGCGCCAAGTCTGTTTGTGAGCTTCGTCTCGTTGACCTCGTAGGCGCCGTTGATAAAGACGATAACTATCTTGTGGCCGGAACCTTCACCGTCGTCATAGCTATAGGCAACCGCCTTAAGGAACCGGTCGTTTTCGATCCCGAAAAACGACTTCAGGTCGTCGATCGTCGTCATGTTCGGGGTGTGGACCTTTTCCGGCCCCGGGTGCTTCGCGGGTTCATCGGCTTTTGCGGTGATCACCTCGGCCCGCTCCACGTTGGCGCTCATGCCGCATACGTTACAACTGGCAAAGGTGTCCTCACCCCACTCGGTGGGCAGGATGAACTCGTGGGAGGCGCTCCCCCCCATCGCCCCGCTGTCCGCCTCCACCGGCACCGAAGGGAGCGCCATTCTCGCAAATATCCTGCCGTACGCCTCGTAGACATCCACATAATACTCGGAGAGGTCCGCGACACTCCTGTGGAAGCTGTACGCGTCCTTCATCAGGAACTCCCTGACCCGGACAAGACCGCCCCTCGGTCTCGCCTCGTCTCTTATCTTCGTCTGGATGTGGTAGAGCATAAAGGGGAGGTCCCGGTATGACGAGACGTAACCCCTGGCCAGGTCCGTTACCGTCTCCTCGTTGGTCATGGCGAGACACATGCCCGTCCCGCGGCGGTCCTTGAATCTGATCAGCTCCGGCCCCATGACGTTGTACCGCTCGGACTCGATCCAGAGGGAGGCGGGATTGAGAACGGGCATCAGAACCTCCTGGCCGCCGATCCCGTTCATCTCGTCTCTTATTATGGCCATTATCCTGGTCATGACCTTAAACGCCAAGGGCGTAAAGTCGAAGACCCCTGCTGTCACCTGCCTAATGAACCCCCCCCTGAGGAGAAGCCTGTGGGAGGGAATCTCCGCATCCCCGGGATCTTCCCTCCTGGTATTGATGAAGGAGTTGGAATATCTCGTGAAGCTGTCTTTCATTTGAACCTGACCTTTCGTTAGCGCCGTCTTCGGTAATTGCAATTTGGCAATTTGGCAATTTGGAAATATTGAAATGTTAGATTTATTTAGTACAGCAAGAGAGGGGAAAAGTCAAGGATTTAAGGGGCGCGAAGAAAATGTTTTTTATGCCCCGACCTTTCCCGTCGCCTCCTTTGTTCGGTTGCGAGGCAAAAATAATGTGAAATCGATCTGAAAAAATTCCCCGTTTTAGTAGAGTCTTGATAGAATATTGATAGAGTATTGACATATCAAAAAATAAATCATAAGATAAATATTGAGATGGGGAGCCGTCTCAAAATAGATTGTAGAGAATTGTTAAATAACTTTTTATGAAGTCAAGATGACAAACGGGGCACAGGAAAAGATAGCCGTTTACATTGATTCGATGGGCAAAACCCCGGAGCAGGTGGAGGAATTTGCTAAAAGGCTGTCGGTCCGCTTTAAGCTTCCCATGGAGAAGGTCCTCGGATTCAGCAAGAGGCTCCCGGCGAGGGTGGGGAGCTACGATCTCGAGAGGGCCAAAAAAATAGGGATCGAGATCAGGAAAATGGGGGGGGAGGTCACTCTAAAGAGGATCAAGGTGGTAAGTGATAAGGGGGAGCCGGGTGGAATTCCCCCGAAGGCGAAGCCCGCCGAACCCCCGCGCCGGCCTGCGCCGGGGGTGGGTGGGACTGAATCATCCTGGATTGTGAGGGACTCCGCCCTGACCGAAAAGGAGAGGTCGGGGATAGAAGTGGCACCGCCCGATGAGAGCGTTTCGTCTTGGATATCCCGTCACGATGATGCCGTTTCGCCGGCGGTGGGTCCAGCGCCGCCTCCTCCGGCGGAAGAAGAGGCCTCCTGGCTTTCCCACGGTGCTTCGGAAACGCAGAGCGATCTCGAAGATTTCTCGTATGCTGAATCCAAGAGGAAGGAGGAGTACCAGCCTCAGTACGACTACAGGCCCGAAGACGTGGGAACGATGCCGGACGACATAGGCCAAAAGAGAAAAATAGGAAACGTGGAGTCCAAGACCACATATACCGTGGACGGGTCGTCGAGCATCGAGAGGGAGGCCTACAACAAGGCAAGTCAGCTCTACGCCGGCAGAAAGGCGAAAAGCGGAATACTCTCCGGCCCCATCGCGAAGTTCGTCTACCTCGCCGTCGTTATCGCCCTCGGCTATTACGGATATATTAACAGACAGTATGTTCTCGATTACTTCATCCCTCCCGAAAAATGGGTCCTCGAGGACGCCTATATGATAAAGGTGAAGCCGGATGTCCTGTTGCCCGACGACCTTACCGGAAAATACATAGGTAAAACTCTATATAAGACGGGGTCCGGCAAAACGCACGTAGTCGAGATAGAGCTGAACGTCGAGGGGATGTCGGTCAAAGACTTGACCCTCGATATATCCTCCAAAGAGGATGCCTTCGAGCAGTACAGGACCTTTCTCTATTACGTTCCCGGCAGAATCACCTATCTCAGGGAAGTCGATTACGACGTCAAATATAAGATAGAAAACAAAGCCTTTAAATCGGACGGGGACGACATCGCCAAGATAAACGAAAAGGGGAGGTTCAGGTTCTCCATTGTTCCAATGGATATAGGGATCAATCCGGCGGACATCCCGGACAGCGAGACGGATTCCCTCGGCAGCACGACGTTTCTGACCATCGAGGGCATGTATGGGGACACGAATACCTTTTACGGGGGATTGAGGAGCAGCACTATCGAGCTCGTGGGCTGGGAGGCAAAAAAGAAGTAACTGGGCTTTTCCGCTTTACAATCCAATCCGCCTTTTTTTGTCTTTGCCATATTTGTCTTTTTTAAATCGCCAAATTCACATTGCGTTGAGAACGCTTCTCCATTTCAAGCCTCTTTTAAATATTTCCGGCTGAATTCTCTCCAAGTCGATTCCCACAAGGGAAACATAAAAATGTCGGGTCAAAAAAATCGACTTCCCCCAATTTTTTTATTGCAATTCATTTGCAAATGCACTATAATTATACTTGCAACAGGGGGACAACAATTTCGGGGGGCGATAATGGGTCGGGGGGGTGATCGGTCGGAATGATGACGGATTTGGGGAAAAATGGAGTGGGTCAACAAACAGTAAGTTGGGGCGATGACGGATTGGGGCAATAATGGGTTGGGGCTGTGGTGGATTGGGGCAATAATGGGTTGGGGCTGTGGTGGGTTTGTGTAATAGTAAATCAGGGCGATGGCAAGTCGGAGCAATGGTAATAATAGTATAGGATACTAAAAGATTGAACAATGGTGGGTCGGGGCGATGACGAGTCGTGGGTCGGGGTGGTCGTGTATTGTGATGGTGACAGGTTGGGGTGATGATGGGGCAGGGCGGTGATGAGTTGGGGAGATACTGGGTAGAGTGATTGTGGGTTGGGGCAAAAATAGGGTAGGGCGGCAATAGGTTTTAGGAAAATTAATTAGGGAATAGCATTTTGAAACATTAATATTTTGGGATAATCATAAGTTAAGGCAATAATAAATCAGATTAAAATGAGTCGGGGTAAAAGTAAGTCAAACAGGTATTCGGCGTGGATGATCGATCTTGAAATCTGTTTGAGTTGTGACAGCGGGAGATGATTGTAGTGCCTTAAAATTCAAGAGGAACTTCAAGTTATGAAGAATATCGGAGAAAAAGAAATTACTTCAAGCGATCCTGCGGTTATCTTGAGGAACAGTGGATTAAAGAGGACCCTGGGGAGGATCAAGATTCTCGAGGTCTTGATAAAATCGGTGCGCCCCCTGACCGGCAAGGAGCTGTTGGATAAGATGGGGGATGACGCCGTTGACCCCGCCTCGGTCTACCGCACCCTCAACGCGTTGTTCGAGAGGGAGGTTGTCCATAAGATCGAGGGATCGGATAACATCTATCACTTCGCCATAAACAGGGGGGAAGGCGCGCATCCGCACTTCACGTGCCGTACCTGCGGCCGGATGGAATGCCTCAAGATGACCGCCTTTCCACGTATCGATATTGATCTTGAGCAAGAGGGCTACCTCGTGGAGAGGGAGAATTTATTTATTGTGGGGCTTTGCCCAGCATGCAGTATTAAAGAATAATACAATATTTTAAGAGGTTGACATGATTATCAAAAGGGAAAAATTTAAGAACAAAGCGTCTATTTTGGGACTGTTCACACTCATTCTCGTTTTCTCCTCGATGCTGTTTCTCTCTTCCTGCGGGGATAGGGAGAAGTCGTTGAACGTACCGGAAGATACTGGAGATACGAAAGAAAAAATCAAGGTCGTGGCGAGCATCTTTCCCCTATACGAGTTCTCCAGAGAGGTAGGGGGCGATCAGGCCGAGGTCACCCTGCTCTTGCCCGCCGGGCTTTCCCCCCATTCCTTCGAGCCGACCCCCAAGGACATTCAGACGATAGAGGGCGCCGATATTTTCGTCTTCAACGGAGCTGGAATGGAGCCCTGGCTCGAAAATATCCTCTCCGGGATAGATAACAGCGACCTGATAGTCGTCGATGCAAGCATCGGGATTACGCCGCTTGTGGTATCGGATAAACACGGCGGCCACGATGTACACGATGAACATGAAGGGGAAAAACACGAGAACCACGAACATCCCGGGGGGATAGACCCTCACTTCTGGCTCGATTTTACCAACGCAAAGATACAGGTGGACAACGTCCTCAAGGCCTATAGGGAGGCCGATCCGGGCAACTCCGCTCTCTACGAAGAGAGGGCAAAGGCCTACAGCGGTAAACTTGCGGAGCTGGATGTGCTCTACAAGGATGCTTTTACCGACTGCGGCGCAAAAGACATCGCTTCTTCGGGGCACTTCGCCTTCGGATATATGGCGAGACGCTACGGCCTGGGCTACCATTCCGTCTTCGGCGTATCCCACGATGCGGAGCCCTCGCCGAAAGAGCTTTCCGAGATGGTTCAGATTATAAAGGACAAAGGGATCAAGTATATCTTTGCGGAGGAGCTCTTGGACCCGAGGATGGCAAAGACCATAAAGGAGGAGACGGGCGCCGAGATACTCATCGTCAACCCGGCCGGGAACGTCCAGTTAAAGGCGCTCGAATCGGGGATTTCGTTTATTGATATAATGAAGGACAACCTCGAAAAGTTCAAAATGGGGATAGAGTGTAAATAATGGAAAGAAAGACCAATTCCGACAAGGTCCTCGAGGTATCGAACCTCTCCTACAGCTACAATCACGAGACGATCCTTGAGGGGATCGACTTCTCGCTTGTCGGCGGGGACTACCTCTGGGTGATTGGCCCCAACGGCTCCGGGAAGACGACGCTGATGAAAACAATATTGGGAATTCTCAATGCCGGGTCCGGCTCCGTTAAACTCTTCGGTGAGGACATCGGCAAGTTCGAGGACTGGGAGAGGATCGCCTACGTACCCCAGAAACTCCTCTTTTTCGATCCCTACTTTCCCGCTACGGCAAGGGAGGTGGCGTCGATGAGGCTCATGGTGCTTGGGGGGCGTGAAAGGAGGCGGGACGGATTCGGGCGGTCGAAAAACGAGAGGATCGGCGAGGCATTCGAGAAGCTGGGGATCTCCTATCTGATGAACAGAAGGATAGGGGAGATCTCCGGCGGCCAGCTCCAGAGGGTGATTCTTGCCCGGGCCTTGATCGCAAACTCCGACATAATCTTTCTGGACGAGCCCACGTCCGCCGTCGAGCCGAGGGTGAGGGAGGATTTCTTCAATATAATCGACGAGCTGAACGAGGGGGGGGCGACGATTGTCCTGATCAACCACGACATCTCCGGGATGGGGATAAACAACAACAAGATCCTCTTCATCAACAGGAAACAGCTTTTCTTCGGCGAGGGAAGCGAATTCTGCATGTCGGAAGAAATGAGCGGCTACTTCGGAAGCTCCCAGCACGTTATCTGCCACCAGCATTTCGAGGAGGCAAGCGATTAGCGCCAGGGGAATTGACGGAAAAATTCGGGGGTTGTTTAGTATTTAGTTTTATGCCTGGTTTGATGCTCTATGCCTAATATAGATACAGCAACGTTCAAGGAGGCGCTCTCCCTCTTCGATTTTTTAGGCTACGGCTTTGTCCTGAGGGCCCTCTTTACGGGTATCTTCGTGGGGACAGCCTGCGCTGTCCTGGGGGTGTTTCTCGTGCTCAGACGCTACGCCCTCATCGGCCACGGCCTGACCCACGTGGCCTTCGGCGGCGTGGCGGTGGGGCTTTTGCTCGGCGGGCAGCCGTTCTGGTCGGCCCTCATAATAACGATCATATCGTCGGTCGGGATTCTCAAGCTCCAGGAGCGGGTGAAGATCCACGCCGACGTCGCCATAGGGGTGGTCTCGGCGGTGGGAATGGCGACAGGGATATTGATCGCCAGCGCGGCAAGGGGGTTCAACGTGGATCTCATGAGCTACCTCTTCGGTAGCATCCTGACCATCGGAAAGGAGGAGTTCTGGGCGTCCCTTATGATATCGGTGGTAATCGTGGTCTTCATCATCATCTTCTACCACAAGCTCTTTGCCATGACCTTCGACGGGGAGACGGCGATGGTCATGGGGATAAACGTGGGACGCTTCAACTACTTTTTTGCCGTAGTCACGGGGCTTTTAGTCGTAGTGGGGATGAGGCTCGTGGGGCTTTTGCTCGTCTCGGCGCTGATAATCCTGCCGGCGGTGACGAGCCTCCAGGTATCGAAGAGTTTCAGGTGGTCCCTTGTAATAGCCGCCTTGACCGCTATAGTCTCCGTCTTTTTCGGAATATTCTTTTCATACCACCTCGACCTCCCCACGGGGGGGACGATCGTGATGATAAATTTCATCCTTTTTCTCGCGGCATATCTGACCAAGTGGATTGTTTCGGAGGAAAGTAACAGAAGGAGACAGAAGGGGCTTTAGGGGTAGTCTCAGTTTTTTATTGAGGGATCGCTTCTGGATGAAAAGTAAGAATAACTTAAGACCACATATTGGGCGTGAACTTCGGGGCGGCAAAGAGGAGGTTATCCTCCCCATTATAGAGCGGGATGTTCATATCCATGACGTAGAGCACCCTCCCGTCCGATCCGAATAAAACACTGGGCCTCAACTGTATGTTCCAGCCGAGGGTAGAGTCCATCTCCTCGATCTTGCTTGCACGGGCGTTCTGAGAAAATAATCCAACAAGAATAAAAAATGAAAATACCAGAAATGTTAATATAATATGAATTTTTCTTATGCTATTGCTGTTTTTCATTTCTATATCCTCTTATAGTTTTTAATAGGATATTTCTATCAATTTACAGATAAATTCTATTTACTATCCATCTTTTATTTCTAAGGCGTAAAGATAGCCAATTCCTGCATTAAATCTTACACCAAAGCTTCCAAAGTAAATGACATTATCAACGACGACAGTCGAAGAGACAATAGGATCTTTTGATTTATATCTCCACATTAGCACACCACTTTTAGAGTCTATGGCATACATATAATGATCTTCACTTCCGATATACAAAACGCTACCAATCAAAAAGGGAGAGGAACTTATGCCACCTCCCGTTTTAAAACTCCACTTCAACTTACCACTGTTGCTGTTTACAGCATAAACATAAAAATCACCGCTTCCAACATAGACAACTCCGTCAACCACCAAGGGAGAAGAATATATATCGGAACCTGTCTCAAAGCGCCAATTAAGCTTGCCCGTTTTACTATCGATAGAATATAGATAATTATCATGACTCCCTACATAGACTACGCCATCCATAAGAGAGGGGGCGGAACTAATCAAACCTGTCTTGTATCGCCACTTAAAATCGCCATTTTTTGCATCAACAGCATAAAGATAATCATATCCACCTCCAGAATAAACCACGGCGTCTGCAACTGAAGGCGCAGAAAAAACTATAGGCCCTTCTGTTTCATAGCGCCATTTTAACGTGCCGTTGCTTGCGTCTACGGCATATAAATTTTTATCAGAACTACCTATATATACTGTGCCGTCAAAAACTACAGGTGAACCGGACGATGATCCAGGACCAGCCAACATAAAGCGCCATTTTAAAATACCACTTTCAGCATCTATCGCATAAAGGTGACTCTCTCCTTTCCATTTTGCCACATAAATTACACCATCAGCTACTGACGGGGATGTAAATATGGCACCCTTCTCATAAAATTTCCATTTAAGTTTACCAGTATCTTTATCTATGGCATAAACGCAATTTTGTTGGTCTCCCACGTAGGCCACTCCATCAACCACCGGGGATGATGAATAACCCCAAAAACCGGTTTTATAACGCCACTTTAATTTAACGGGAACGTTTATGTTTGTGATTCTGTCGTATCCGATAAATATTGTTGCAACCAATGATAGTACAACTAAAACTATCAGAAACTTTCTCATCTCTCCCCTTTTAGTTTTATTGTCAGATTTATTCTCATATTTATGGTTATATTGTATATATGTATTAAAAATTTCTCATGATGTCAAGGAAAAAATTTGGGTAAAATTTATACAATAATACACTATTGGAAATTTTACTAATTGATGTTTTATTGATATGTAACACGGACGGCATCAGTAAGCGGCTGATAATAATTGAACCTCCCCGTCAGTCCCAGGCCACCACCGTCTTCAAGGATACCGAACTCAGCCATCACCTCCGCCCCCACGCCCCACTGGGTGTGCTTTGTGCCCCAGGGGGTCTTTCTGTAGTCGTAAAAGGCATTTATGCCCAGCATAAGGCTGTCATCAAAAAGGATGTGCCGGTACCCGAGGCCCAGGTTCACCTCCCAACTGGACTCGTTATTCGGCGTGAACTTCGGGGCGGCGAAGAGAAGGTTGTCCTCACCCTGAAAGATGGGAATATTCATATCCATGACGTATAGCACCCTCCCGTCCGATCCGAAGAGGACGCTGGGCCTCAACTGTATGTTCCAGCCGGAGGGGGAGTCTAATTCCTCTATCCTGCTGGCATAGACATTCTCTGAAAATAGTCCAATGATTGTGACACTTAAAAATATCAAACATGTTAATAAAATATGTATTCTTTTCAAATTATTACAGTTTTTCATTGTTTATATCCTATTATTACTGTAAAACTCTTTTTAATAAATACTGTCTTTTATATATTAATTCTTCTTTATTTCTAAGGCATAAAGATAATTATCTTTTACACCAAAGCTTCCGAAGTAGATAACATCGTTAACAATGATGATGGAGGAAACTATGGAACCTTCTGTTTTATATCTCCACATTTGGAAACCATTACTGGAGGCTATAGCATACAAATAGTCGTCATCACTTCCAACATAGACTACACCATCAACTACAGTGGGAGGAGAATCTATAGGATATCCTATTTCAGCTCTCCACTTTAACTCACCATTTTTAGCGTTTAAAGCATAAAGATATTTATCAGTACATCCCACATAGACAACACCATCAACAACAGCAGGAGAAGAAAAATAATCTTCTCCCTTCTCTAAACACCACTTTAGCTTGCCGGTATCGGAATCAATAGCGTAAAGATGATGATCCGAACTCCCCATATAGACCACATTATCAGCTAATGAAGGAGTAGTAATTATTGGATTTCCTGTCGTAAATTGCCATTTCAGCTCACCGCTATCCGCGTCAATGGCATACAGATTGTTATTTAAGCTTCCAACATAAACCACACCGTCGGCAACTACAGATCTGGCAGGTGCCTTTTTAATTCTATAACTCCATTTCAGCTCACCACTCTCTGCATCCACGGCATAAAACATCTCGATTAAGTCTCCAACAAAAACCGTCCCGTCAACTACTATGGGTGTACTACACCCTTTTCCAGAATCTGTTAAGTCGAAACGCCATTTCAACTTACCAGTTGCTGCATCTATTGCATAAAGTCCACTATAGCTATCATAATGCCCACCGTAACCTCCCACAAAAACCAATCCATTAGTCACTGTAGGGACAAAAAATCCAATCCTACCCTCATGATAAAACTGCCATATCAGCTTACATGTCTCTTTATCTATAGCTTTTAAGTGACCATCTTGGTCTACTAAATAGATCACTCCATTAACCACCGCAGGAGCGGAATATCCATAAAAACCGGTTTTATAACGCCACTTTAATTTAACGGGAACGTCTTTATTTTCATTTGGGGCACACCCAAAAAAAAGTGGTACAATAAATGATAGTGCTATCACAATTACCAGTAACCTTTTCATCTCTCTCCTTTCGGTTCTATAATCAGGCTTATTCTCATATCTATTGTTATATATTTTACTAATTATCGTATTTTAAGGTTAAACCACATAAATATTTGTTGGGGGATGCCCTGGTCACTAAAAGTTTTGACAGGTGATGGGTTAATAAATGACGAATCATGGACTTCCCGTTAAGACGGATAAACTAAAAATGTCTTAACAAAATGAGAGAGGACCATAATTAATAAGAGCTAGCTTCCGGACATGCTCACTTCCTCCCCGGAAGGATCATCTCGAATGTGCTCCCCCCGCCCTCCGTATCGCTATTGTCGATGAGCCTTACGGCCCCGCCGTGAATCTCGGCGACCTCCTTTACGAAGGTGAGGCCCAGCCCCGCCCCCTTCTCGTCTCCGGGGACGTTCGCCGAGCGGTAAAACTCCTCGAAGATCTTCTCCCGGTCTCCCACAGGCACCCCGATCCCGGTGTCTTTAACCGAAAAGGACACGAGAGGGGCCTTTGCCCGCCTTCCTTTGTCGGCTCTCGCGATTGTAAGTCCCCCGTCGTACGATTTCAGCGTGAGGGTTATCCTCCCCCCGGACGGCGTGTATTTGAGGCCATTTGAGAGGAGGTTGGTCACGGCCCCCTCGATAAGTAGGAGGTCGCCGTCGAGGCTCAACCCCTTTTCCTCGATCTCGAGGGACGGGTCGATCCCCTTTTCCCTGAACCTCTCCTCGAACTCCCTGTAGAGCTTTGCAGCTATCACCCCGGGGTTAATCTTCTCAATCTTCGGCGTCAGTTTACCGGACCTGAGCCTGGTGATGTCGAGGAAGCCCTCCATTAGGGAGTTGAGCCTGTTCGTCTCGCCGTAGATCGCCTTCAGGTTCTTGAGCCTCCTGTCCTCCTGATCAAGCCCCTCCATGAGTATCTGGGTGTGCCCGATTATCGTGCCCAGGGGGGTTCCGACCTCGTGGGTGAAGACATTGATGAGGTGGGTCTTGAACTCCTCGTTCTTCTTGATCTTGTCAAACATGAGGGCGTTTTCCACAGACAACGCCGTGAGGTCGGCGGTCGACTCCAGGACCTCGATCTCATCACTCGTAAATCGCCGCTTCCCCCCGATCTCTGCCAGGTTTATCAACCCGTATACCACATCTTCCATGACGATCGGGATAACGAGGATGCTCTCTATCCCGATCTCGTTCAAGGTGTCCCTCACCCCGGCGACGACCGGATCGCCATCAACCTCCTCGATCATCACCGTCTTTCTCGTCTCGATTGCGGCCCGGTATTCCGGGTAGTCGGTAAGATCAATAAGGTGGGGAAGCTCTATCTTGCCCCTCATTTTTTTCGAGACCGGCCCGGTGGTGGCCATGAGTGCGGCATTTCCATCCGGCGTCAGATAAACCACCCCAATTCGGCTTGCGTAGACCGCCTTCTCGATGCTCTCGGTCAGTATCGAAAATATCTCGCCCAGCGCCAGTGCGCCTGAGAGTCTCCTCGACGTGTCGAAGAGGAGGCCGAGGTTTCTCGTCAGCATCACCCGCTCGGTTATGTCCCTAAGCGTGATGTGGATCGAATCCGGCGTCGATTTGGCCCCCTCCCTGTTAAAGAAGGCACCGCCGTTTATCTCCATGAAGCGGTAATCCCCCGATCTGTCGATGACCCTGACGACCCTTGGGGCCTGGGGTCTGCCTAAGCCGGTCAGGGAGTCTATCAGCTTAAGCGCCTCTCTCTTGTCTTCGCCGTGGACCAGGTCGAGAAATGAGGTCTTCTCAACCTCCGAATCCGCCCCGCCCATGCCGAGTATCTTTTTGGCGGCGTCGTTGACCTCAAGGACATAACCCGTAAGGTCGAGGATTACGGTAGGGTCGTTGTATTTTTCAAAGAGGAGCTGGTAGCGCATCTTCAAGGCCCTCACCCTCTCCTCGTTCCTTTTCAACGCGACGAAGTTGTCGACCTTGCTCAGGAAAATCTCCGGGTCGAAGGGCTTTATGATGTAATCTACGGCGCCCAGGGAGAGTCCCCGGTTCATCTCCTCAGATGACGTGTGTATCGCCGATATGAAGATGATGGGAACATCGGAGAGGGCGGAGAAGCCTTTGAGCCTCGTCGAGGCGTCAAATCCGTCCATCTCCGGCAGGTTGATGTCGATTACCATCAGATCGAACCGGCCGTCTGCCCCGGCAAGTTTTTCGATGGCCCCCCTCGGATTGTCGAAGTCGGCCACTTCGTATCCCTTCCGCTCGAGGAGCCTCTTGATAATGCTAAGGACGGATAGGTCGTCCTCGATCAAGACTATTTTCCCCTTGTCGGCCGGACGGTCTTTTGTGTCCGATTGTTCGGGCATGATTTGGGCCTCCCGCAATGTAAAATGATACCACCTTTGAGGGTCAAACGCAAACTTGTTCGGCTGATGAAGGGGACAATGATTAGTTGAAAAGGGGGCGGCGTTGTTGTATAATTCCATCGGAAATGTAAGATACGGGATACAGACTCCATAAAGGGGCAGGGGATTTAAAAAGGGGCTTTTTGATAATGGACTACAACAAGATACTCGTGGTCGAAGACGACAAGGCGATGTCCGAGATGTTGTCCGAGTTCCTATCGGGAAAGGGGTATATCGTGGATATTGCCTCAAACGGCCAGAGCGCCCTTTCGATGGCGAGAGAAGGGGGCCACGATATAATCCTCACCGACGTAGTCATGCCGAAGATGGACGGTGTGGAGCTTCTGAAGAGGCTTCGCGTGCAGGATTCCAATACCCTTGTTATTATGATGAGCGCCTACGGAACCATAGACAGCGCGGTGGAGGCGATGAAGCTGGGCGCCTTCGATTACGTGTCTAAGCCCTTCAAGCTGGACGAGATCCTCCTGACCCTGAACAAGGCGAGGGAGAGCCGAATCTTGAGGGACGAGAACCTCAGGCTGAGGAGGGAGCTCGAGGGGAAGTACCGATTCCACGACATCATCGGCAGGAGTCCCAAGATGCTCGATCTCTTCGAGACGGTAAGAAAGGTCTCCGCCTACTCGACGGGGATTCTGATTACCGGGGAGAGCGGCACGGGAAAGGAGCTTGTCGCCCGGGCGATTCATTACGAGGGCGGCAGAAAGGAAGGCCCCTTTGTTGCGGTGAACCTGGCCGCCGTCCCGGAAAACCTCCTCGAAAGCGAGCTGTTCGGTCACGTCAAGGGCGCCTTTACGGATGCCACAAGGGATAAGCCGGGGCTTTTTGAGGAGGCCCACAACGGGACCCTCTTTTTGGATGAGATCGGCGAGCTCCCCCAGGCGCTGCAGGTAAAGCTCCTGAGGGCCCTTCAGGAGGGGGAGATAAGGAGGATCGGCTCGACCGGCACCAAGCGCCTCGATGTGAGGATAATCTCCGCTACGGCCATAGATATTGAGGAGGCGGTCAAAAACGGGGATTTTCGGGACGATCTCTATTACAGGCTGAACGTAGTTCCTCTAAAGATGCTTCCCCTTCGCGAAAAGATCGAGGACGTAGTGCCGCTGGTGGAGCACTTCATAAGTGTGTTCAACAAGAAGCTGAACACCTCCATAAAGGGGATTGAAAAGGGGGCACTGGCGAAGCTAATGAATTATTCCTGGCCGGGCAACGTTCGAGAGCTGGAAAACTGCATAGAGAGGGCGATGATCCTTACAGACTCCGACACCATAGGCGTTTCAGACCTCCCCGGGGAGGTGGTAAGGGGGACGGAGGAGATCGAAACGCCCTCCGATCCATCATCATCTACCTTCTCGATAAAGAAGGCCTCCCGCGATCTTGAGAAAAGGCTCATCTTAGCCGCATTGAAGAAGACGGGCGGAAACCAGACAAGGGCCGCGGAGCTTCTTGAAATCAGCTACCGGGCGCTCCTCTATAAGCTCAAGGACTACAATATAGATAATAAGGGCCGTAAAGGGGATGAATGATGGGAGCGCCTTGCGGCAATTGTGAAAAATTTTCACAGTCATGCTGAAAAAATGTAACAATCCCGTCGCTTTTTAAGCAATCCTTATTAGGAGGCCTTCTCCCTTGAAGCTGATAAAAAAAAGCGCAGTGATTACAAGGAGATAACAGAGAATCGCCCCGCGGTTTTCACCCCGCGCAGGCAATCTTGGCACAAATAATGCATATTATATAAATTGAAGAGGTGTAACATGGTCGATCAAAAAAACTTGAAAACAGGTGGTTCAGTAAAGACCCTTTCCGGATGTATCAATGCCGGTTTGAAAAGTCCATTCTTAAGGCGACTTTACGGCAAGGGCGGCTTCACCATACTCGAGATGTTGACCGTATTGGCCATTATAGCCATCCTGTCTTCCATCGCCGCCATTACGGCGACCGGAAGCATCGACCGCATGAAGGCCGATATGACGGCCAGAACCGTCGCTTATGCGTTAAATAATGCGAGGATTCGCGCAATCACCGAAAATAATAACTACATCGTGACATTCTTAACCCGAGACCCAGGATCTACAGACAAAAGCGGTTATATCATAGAAATCCACGATGACGACAACAGGAACGGCACAAAAGACACCGGCGAGAAGGTGGAAGAAGAAGAGTTGACAAAAGGGGTCCCCTTTGATCTGCCGGAAGGCAAAGACATCTACTGTACGTCTCCTACATCCAGCTCGATGAGGGATGGAATAGTCTTCCCGGGAAATAAGGTCACCTTCTACCCGAGAGGAAACGCCTCCGACAGCGGAGAGGTGTATATCTATCCCCTCACGAGCAAAGAAAAGGGGAGAAATTGGAATCGAAGGGCGGTATCCCTCGAAAAGGTGACGGGGAAACCAATTATATGGTTCTTCGACAAAGAAAAGAACAAAAACGGTAAGTGCCCATGGACGAAAAAGTAATGGGGAATACTGCTAAAATAGTAATGGAAGGAATATTAGGATGAAATTACAAAAAATTGCGGAATTCTTCAATATCTTCGGCAAGCCTCGCTCAAGAAAAAACGGATTTACCCTGATAGAAACAATGATCGCCCTTGCCATATTCTCGGTCGGCATTATGGCCGTGGGCGCAATGCTGGTATACTCAACCCGAACCAGAGTTACCAACAAACAGATAGAATACTCCGTTACCCTCGCACACGCCAAAATGGAGGAGTTGAGAAAAGTCGCAACAAAAGAGGTGGATATAAGATACAGCACCGTCCTTAATTTTAGCTACATCCTCTCAAGAGATCCCAACTACGGCACAATAGGAGGATTTGCCCTGCCAGGAGTCCTCTCCGGAGCCGCGGGACTTACCGCAATAACCAATGACCTGAATGCAAAACTGGCCTCAGCCAACATAACCGCGGATGACTATCAAAGACGTATGGATGAAGCGTTGATTATGTACGATGACGGAAACGAAAATCATGGGGACGAGAACGCCGGCGATGGGATATGGTCCTCGCTGGAATATGTTAACATGAATACCCTCGAAGTGAAAACATACGACCGGTTTAACGCAATGTCAAACGCAGAAAAGAGAAAATGGGGATGGATTATTAAACGTAGAACAATGATCGAGCCTATAGCCCTCCTCGAAGTGGCCGGCAGTGGCTCAAAGAGGACATTGTCTCACGTTACCCTTGCGACAGACGTTACCGACACAACAGCGGCCGATGTCGCAAAAGTGACCGTCGAGTGTACCTTTACGGATATGACGAAAAGAGAAAGAAACATTGAATTTGAGACCCTGATAGTGAGAAGCTCCATGTAAAAGGGCCGTAAAAATGATAAAAACTTCGGGGCAATCAGAGGATCCAAGATAATCAGAGATGAGCGGCGTTTAAAAGGGAAGGCGGGGGTTGGTCAGATGAAGGGGGGGAGGGGGGAATGGGAGATGATGAGGGGGGGATAATTGGGGAGAGATGGGGGATATCGGGGGGGCGGGGGAAATGGGGGGAATGATGGGAGGGTGGTTAGGGGGGACGGGAGGAGACGAGGAGGAGATGGGGAAATGAAGGTGGGGAGATGGGGATTTGATGAGCGGGGGGTGGGGGTTGTATGGGGGGGTTGATTATTGGTTGGGAGGGAGTAGTTGGGGAAAGATGGGTCAAAGAGGATTAATTGAAGATGGGGCAAAGGGGATTAATTGAAAATAAGCGGTTTGTTTGTCGTTGGTTTTAAAAAAGTTTTTAAGAGGGGTTGAGTCATGATACGTAAAATGTTTTCACGAATAAGAGAGAGGAGGAGGGATAAAATGACGGCAAAAAATGGGAAATTCAATAAGATCATAAAATCCAATAAGGGTTACATATTGATGCTCTCGTTGGTTATTATGATGACGCTTACGGTTATAGCCGTAGGCTACGTCACGAACGTCACCCTCGAGACCTCTATTGTGAGTAATTACGAAAAAAATCGGGATACGATGAACTGCGCCGAGGCCGGTCTCGAGGCCGCCATGCTGATCACCCACGATGAGATCATTACCCAGCTCGAACCCTTTTCCGGCACCGAGAGAACGACCTATAAAGAGGACAACGTTACAAAGCACAGCTATGCCTTCATGGACCTCTTTGACGACTGCAGCGGTTCGAAGGTGAAATACAGGATCATCCCGGAAAACCCGGATCCCCAGAAGAACCGATTCATCTACAGGACGTATACATCGTGCCAGGAGATTATCCACTTCGCCTATCCATACGCGGTGGAAGTCGTTGCGGAGCCCTCGAACAAGTCCGGGAGGGAATATCTAAAAAGACAGATAAGGATTCTCGAAACACCTCTGGTGCAGTACTTCGCCTTCTTCGATGACGACATTGCCTGGCACAACGGCCCTGTCATGAACTCCTGGGGCAGAGTGCATACAAACGGGAATATATGGTTCGGCCCTTCAGACATGATCTGGATCAAAAACTATACACAACCGGGTAGCGAAAGGGTTCCCCACTTCATTACCGCTGCGGGAACGATAAAGTGGAATACGATTTTCAACCAGGGCCACAGGGGCAACGGCATGAGGGTCAAGATCCACGATCTCGATATCATCGGGACCGAAAACCAGTGTCTCGCCACCTACGACGGCTTTGGGAACAGGACAAACGACTGCGACTACGTTCAGATCAATGTCGATATCGATTCAACCAACGCCGAAGCCCAGATGGATCGCTTTACGGACGAAAACGACTGTACATACGTGATGGTGGGAGTTCCCAAGTCCCCCACCATCCACTTTAACGCCCTTTTCAGGGAATCGTTTTACGAGAACAGGGCAAAAGGGCCGACCAGAAGCGAATACTTCGGCATTGCCATCGTCATCGAATACCCCGTCATTAACAACTGGCCCCCAACCTCAACGGCCGACGTCACCGGAACACTCCATATCTATGCGGCGACCAAGGACTTCGCCTTCGACTCCCCAAGCTACACGGACGGCGTAAAGGTTGAAGACGTTACGGAGGCGGTCTTTATGGCGGGCGATGGGTTCAACGTCGATACCGCGGGCGATGTGGGGGACGGGATAATCGTCTTTTCTCCGGAGACCGTTGCAAATCCCCTCGGGGGGGTGACATATCAGTTCCCGAGCAGCGATATGAACACATCCCAGCCTGATGGAAATTACTATCCCGTTTACCTTGAGAAGAACGACCAGCGTAATAACATGAACGGCGTTGCCCTCACAACGGTGAATCTAGAGAGGCTGGAGGAGTGGTTTTACGAGCACTACCTCGACGAGCAGTATGACGGCGACAAGAATGACCAGTCCGTTGAAGATTTTCTCATCGACAAAAATACCGGCGACCCGACAAAACTCCTCATATACGTTTCAAGAACTCCCACGGTAGCTGAGACTTCCTCCACTGCATGGGGGGCGTCCTATGATGCAACGACCGGCCCGCCAAGTCCGTACTACTCCAATAGACATACACAAGTGATGCAGGGCATCAAGATATGGAAGACCACCAAGCTTATTTGTCCCACGACATTTGTTTCAGATAATCCCGTCTATATCCAGGGAGACACAAACACCACAGAGACGAAGGGTTTTGCGGTTATCGGGGACCTGGTAACCGTGCTCTCCAACAGCTGGGACGACGCATACGTGGGCGGTACGGATTATTCCAATAGCTTTACCGGGGGATTCAGGGGACAAATCGGCGGAAGGCCCCCCGCAAACGACACCCTCAGAATGAGCAAGGCGGAAACAACCTATTACAATTTAGCCTTCTTCTCGGGGAGGGATGACCTCGACATCTATTCCGTCCGGGGAGGGACGGGTGCGGGGTCGACTTACTTTTCAGCCGGTCTGCACAACTTCATTACCAAGCTGGAAGATTGGGACGGCAAGGGGGAGTATATTAAAGGATGTTTGATTAATCTCTGGGACAGGAGACAGGCCCCGGGTCAGTTCAATTGTGACAATCCATGTCTTGAAGACAATTGCGGCTGTGGCACCTGCGCGCTGTGTCAATATAGTCCACCGAACAGGTTCTACGGATGGGACCCCGGTTTTCTGGATCCCACATACTGGCCCCCCTACTGCCCGTCGTCGTACGGCGTAGAGCGGGTGGGATGGCTCGAGGGAGAGGAGTACCTCGAAAAATTCATACAGAGCCCGAAAGATTGATTTTTGACAATAATTTGTGAGCGGGGGATAAAATGGAAAAGATAAGAAAACTGATTAAATGTTTCGGGTCGAAAGAGGGCTTCACTCTGGTCGAGATACTGATTACCGTCCTGATATCGATGATAATCATGGCGGCGGTCTTCGAGGTGTTCATCGCCCAGAAGAGAAGCTATGTGACCGAAGGGGCCCTCTTGGAGGTGGAAAACACCGGGCATTTTGCAATGGAATACCTCACCCGGACCGTACAGAACTCCGGCTATAATATCAAAAACGGCATGAAGATAGAGTCCGCATCGGATCACTACTTTACGGCGGTTATGGACGAAGATGACGACGGGGTGATTCAGGCGGACGAGATACTTACGCTGGCGATCAATACGCCATACCTCGATATGGAGGATGATACTCCACCGACGGAGATCGTCCACGACCCGGAGCTGAACACCCTCGCCACGGGCGGTCCCCATGAATACTATATGGACGTGTATTTCGATATGGATGGGGACGGAAATGTCAAAGATTCCGAGGTGATGTTGTGCGGGTACGATCTGGATGATACCGCGGACGATGATGCCATGGGTCAGATGGACGCGGTCAAGCTATACCTGAACGGGCCGCCATACAGCCTGTACAGATACACGTTTAAGCTGCACAATGAAAGCAATGTCTACAATGCCGCCACAAATCCCTATATTGTCAATCCCAAGCCGGACACCATTGCGGACAACGTCGAGAATTTCATTATTAGATACTACGATGAAGAGAACCTCCCGCTTCCGGTCACGACCGACGACAACGGAAACCGTATAGTTCCAAAACCTCCCTATATCCTTACGAGGGAGGAGATGGGAAGGATCAGGCGTGTCGAGTTTGATCTCCTGATAAGGAGCTCAAAAGAGGACCCGAAATGGAACGACGATGGTACATATCCGGTGGGATCGGTTGCTACTTATGAGTCGGGCCTGCCGAAAGGGTGGTCCTGCGGGGATTCAGGTTTTCGCGATCAGGAGCCGTTTCTCACAGACTGCAACGGCCTTACAGACTGGGAGTGCTTCATCTCGCACTGTAACACCAAGCAGTATCCGACATACGGAGAATTTATTCCGTATTCGGACCATTACCGAAGGCTCTTTCTCTCGGCCTCCGCAACACCGAAAAACCTGATCCTGAATCCGTACGGACGGCTTAACCTATCCGCCACTCCGCCGAAGCTGAGGTGTCCCGATAACGAGGTGGAGCTGACGGCGACCTTGAAGGATAAGGAAGGGTTGCCCATCGCCAACAGAAAGGTAAACTTCTATTCCACCGCCAATCTTTCCCTCCTCGACTATTCGGATGTCACAAGTGTCGATGGGGAGGGAAATCCGATGACCGACGCCAACGGCGAGGTTTCGGGAATAAAACTTAGGCCGGACGCGCCGACAGGAGAGGCGAAGAAACCCGTAACGATCACAATATCCGCCGACTCTACCATCACGGCAAATATAAACGGAGTAGATAAAGAGTTCCCTGTTTATTCTTCTATCACGGTTCCCTTTATTGTGGGGCCTCCGGCCACATTGGAGTTCAAAGATGTCGTGATTTCTGCCTACGCGTGTGACGATGCGCCTTATAAGGCCTTTGAGGTTTATGCCAAAGACTGCAACGGCTTCGAGGTCGACGGCGCCCAGATAGAATTTGAGTTTTACGACGGCGGCACCAGTGGAACATTGGGATCAAATCAGGTTCCCGGTAAATATTTCATAATGGAGTCGGGAGGGACAAGGAGCTATTTCGATTCCGGCGACCCTAATATAGCCCTTGAGGTCGAGGATGAATCGGGCATGTACAAGATATGGTACGAGGCGCCCAAGATAATGGATACATCCAAAACCTATCCCACATCCCTCGGCATAAAGGCAAATGCGACAAAGTATGAGGACAAGCCCTTGGCCGATCCCGAGCCGGACGGATGGGATACAACTGTGCCGACCGTTGCCAAAGAGATTGTCCTGGAGACGGGGCTGCGTCCCTTCTATATAACCGCGGATCCGCCAAATTATGACGATTCCGGATGTAGGGGAAATGACACCTATGTTTATGTCGAGGGTTTCGACTGCGGCGGGTATCCCGTCCATAAATCGTCGGAGCGCGATTACGAGATTTACGGAGAGGTGGAAAACATTGCCGATCCCTCGGCCGATACGTTCGGCGAGCTTACAAATAAAGAAGAAGATTCCCTGTCCCCGCCGCACTACCTGCCCTGGGACAGCGACAGCCTGAAATTCATAGCCAAGTATCTTGTAACGGGATGCGCCAACCTCGATGTGGTGGAAAGGATAAAGCTTATCGCCCACAAGGACACCTCCGGCACGGAATACACGGCCCCCGATGTTGATGAAAAGGAGATCGATGCAAGCCTCGCGGAATGCCCCGAGGGGCTCAACCTCGTTTTGAGGGCAAAGGGGCCGCACACCGATCCATACGGAAGTGGGGAGATGACGGACGGCTTTTTCAGAGACGGTTGTGAATACGACAACCTCGATATAGAGGCGAGAATAATCCTCAATGTCCCGCCCACAACCAACTGCGATGATGTAATCAACAACCCGGTTACGTTTACGATAACCGGCGGCAGCAGTAACGCGAGATTTCTTAACACCGGCACCGGTGTTTATGACCTGATAACGGTGCAAGTCTATTCCAATTCCGAGGCCAAGGCGATTATTCCGATAAAGCTTCTCAGCGGTTGTTCTCTCACCGAAATCACTATAATGGTACACACCGACTATGGATCATACTCGGCCACAGAGTATATGATCCTGCCTGTGGTTCCGGACGAGGTGCTCTTTATGTATCGGGACTCCTGCTATACCGAAAGGCTTACATCGGCTAACGCCTTAAGGACCGGGGACACCGTTTATCTCGAAGTGAGAGACTGTTGTAGAGATACCTCCGCGCTTCCGGATGATTTGACCGTTATGGTGTACGAGTGGACTTCCACGTATGAGGATGTGGAGTATGTTACCTTAACCGAGACGGGAAACAACACCGGCGTATTCAGGGGAAAAGTGTTGACAAGGGGGCTCCCCGCAGGCTGGGCCTCCACGGATTACGACGGCGTTCTTGATATAACCAACGCCGGGCACATCAATATGAGATATTGGGATACCGGCGGCACTTTGTACATACACAACGAAGCGGCCCCCTTTGTCCCGACTGTTGTGGATAGATGTGCGGGCGGGATCAAGATAATGGAAAACTTCTCGACAAGCGCAGACGACGGCCTTACCGACGACAAGGCGAGATTCCCCTTCTTCAACGAGAACTCCAGCGAGTGGAGCGGTTTTTCCACAGCCAACATCACGGAGAGCACATCTCCCGTGTTGGTCCCGGACGCCGATACATTTAAGCTTCTGATGATGCAGTTCTGCGACGAGTTCTTCATCTCGGGATCGGTACCTTTTAAGGCTCTCTGGGAAACGCCCGGAACGATGTTTTTGCCCCCGTCGGTACAGCCGCCGATAGGCTACGTAAACAGCGAGTCCTTTGTGTGGATCGATCTGGACGAGTCGGTTGTGGGAGAGGATAATTCCGAAATGGCATGGGATCAGTACACGATGAACTTCCGCTTCAAGTACATCGGAGGCCCCGATAAGCCCAGCTACGCTCCGGTCGACGAGGTAAGCGTAGGAGATTACTATCTGCCGTCGTCGGTGGATGAGGGGGTTATCATAATATTCAGGGCGGCCGGCGGCAAGGAAACCATTTCGGCGGTTGACGGCTCACCCACTATGGATGTGCTCAACAGGGGTTATTTCGTGGTGTGGACAAAGGACTCCAGCGGGGATCCCCTTGTGCGGTTTTACAGGGTAGACAATCCCAACTGGTCGTCTCCCGACCCGGTAACATTGGTTATCAACCAGGTTGGTAACGACGTGACGCCGGAGGCGCCGAACTACTTCACGAAGCAGTACGATGACGGCAACTATCACAGGATATATGGAACCTTTGATGGTCAGTATTTCGATATCTGGATAGACGACCAGAAGCTCGATTTCGGCACCATAACGGGATATTCCGCCCACGACAGGAACTTCTTCTACGGCACCGCCGGATTCGGCGTCAAAAACATCATAGCCAAGTTCGACAACTTCCAGGTGTGCGGTTGTCCGCCTTTGACCATAGTGGCGGATGACGGGACCTTCCCTGAGGGAGTGGAGGTTGAGCTTACGATAACCGATGTCCTGACCGGTTATCCGGCAATCGCCCCGGTCGCCTGGACGGTAACACCGTCAAACGCAGGAGAGTTCAGCAGCCCCTCGACCGGAACTACGGTGGGCTTTACGAGAGAGACGGGCGATCCGTTCCCCGAGTACTTCATGGCGACGGACGCAAATAATTGTATCGCCTACCTCTACCCTGAACCGCCGACCCCGGCGTGCTTCATTGACGACTTCGAGGCGGATAAGGGTTATACCCTGAATACTCATCCTACTGACAATTGGGATGTTTACGGTGGAAATTGGTGGATAAGGAATTTCAATGGATCGTGGGTGGTTGCAGAGGAGTATAATAGTGGCACGAAGCTGTTGATATTGAAAAATCCGGCCGCGGAGCCTTACTGGCAGACCAGCGTGGATCACGCTACTGGAACCGTGATAGGCACTCACGACAACTACAGCATGAAGGCGGATATCTATTTTGATGATGATGCTAGAGCCCCATCTGGGGGTACAATGGCGGGATTCATTGTAAGACTCCAAAACAACACACACTACTACACTGTGATGCTCAGAAACGAATATGGGGATTACGGCGACAACGGGGATGTGGATTTGAGGATCTCCCGTTACAACGGTTCTTGGAACTACAGGTTCGGCGTCGACATTTCAAACAGCACGAGCAGTCCGGCATTTCCCGAGGATACTCTTGTTACAATGAAGTTGGACGTAGATGACAACACGATACGGGTAAGGCTCTACGACTCAACGGGGAGCCTCTACACCTATACCGATACGGGAGGCCCGGACGCAGCCACCGCAAACGACGGCGGCAACGTGGACTTCACCTGGACCGATAGCTTGGATTTATTTAAGACCGGTCGGCCGGCTTTCAGGATATACAGCGACGGCGCAAAATATGACAATCTTGAGATATGCCCGAATCCTTAAAGGGGTGTGGATAGTAACAAAAAGGGGGGCCATCAAGCCCCCCTTCTTTGTGGGTTTTTACAATCTTCAGCTAACGGTCAAAACGCGATGTAATGAACCAGCTCCTTGGTCATGTCGATCAGGTCCTCGATGAAGATGAACTCGTCCGCCGCGTGGGCGAGGATGTTCGTTGCCCTGACGGCGCCGAATCCCGCCACGTCGAGCTTCTTCGACTTCATCACCTCCTGGACGAACCCGAGGTCTGTAGAACCGCTTATCCCTCCCGAGATGAAATACTCATAACCCTTTACCGCCTTCATCGCCGCCTTCAGCTTCTCCTGGGCCGGAGTTTCGGGGTCGAGCTCCAGGGGCGGGTAGGCGTGAACCACGTTGACCTTGACATCCAGAAGCTTTGACTTCTCCCTTCCCCTCTTGATCGCAGCAGTGATCTCGCCTATGACGTCATCGAATTTCTCTTCAATGATGTAGCGTCGGTTTATGGTCAGGACCGCCTCCTCCGGGACGATGTTCTCCTTGGTGCCGCCGTTTATGATGGCGAGGTTGAACATCGGCGTCATCTTGTCGTAGGGGTTTCCCGGCAGCGGGAAGGTGGGTATCCTGGAGAGCCGCTTTTCCACGTCGGCCTTCAGCTTTAAAAGCTCGTTTAAGATGGGAACCATCTCCTCTATGGCGTTTATCCCGAGGTAGTTCATGCCGGAGTGGGCGCTCTTTCCCATCGTCGTCATGTCTATCCTTATGGAGCCGGCGGCCCCGATCGTCAGAATCGGCTCCATCGCCCCGAGCTCCAGCCACAGGAGGTGCGGCTCAAAGTAGCCCTGCTCGGCCAGGTAGCGCGCCCCCGGATAGACGCCGATCTCCTCATCGGTGCAGAGACAGCAGTTCATCTCGTAGTTCGGCTCCAATCCCATGTCATATATGACCTTCATGGCTCCGATGAAGGCGGCAATGGCGTTCTTCATGTCAACGGTGCCCCTGCCGTACAGCTTTCCGTCGATTACCTCGCCCCCGAAGGGATCCTGAGTCCACTTCTGATCGGCCGCCGGCACCACGTCCATGTGAGCGTAGGCGGAGGCCTTCGGCTTGCCGTTTTTCACCGATGAAACGAGGTTCACCCTGGGGCCGCTGATCTTCCACGGTATCTGGGCGACCACGTCGTCCGGCATGACAACCCTCTTGTTGGTAAAACCGATCTTTTCGAACTCCGGCTCGACTATCTCTATCAGCTTCTCGTAGTTTTCCCCCGGAGGGACGGAGGTATCCACCCTGATCAGCTTGCTCAGGAGGTCGACGATGTAGCCTTCGTTCTTATCAACTTCTTGAAATGCGTCCTTGTAATCCATATCGATATAAACCTCCTTTTACATCATCCCCTCGCCCTTGACCCAGCCCTTCTTGTACATTATCCAGGCCGCGAGAATCGAGAGGACCACCATCGGCGGGATCACTATCGACGACGGGATCTTTACGCCGAGAGCGAGGCCGATACCCGCGATAATGAAGCCGAGCCCCAACGGCACGATCCCGAGCTTCGGCACCCTGAAGAGAAATACTCCGCCCAGCGCCCCGAAGAGGGCCGGAAGAACCTGATTCAGCGCAACCTCCATTGCTCCGCCCGAATCATTGATCTCCTTGATGAAGGGAATCAACAACAGGATTCCTACTATCATGACAAGCTCACTGGCGATTAGAGACCCCGCGATGCCGAGGGTGGAGACGACCTCCGCCTCCGCCGTCCCCTCTTTAGTCCCCACAACCTGCTGGGCCGTGGCGGAGACGGGAACCCTGAGGTTCAGGACGTTTCCTACCAGAAACGACATGTACGTGCCGCCGAGGCCGAGTATAGGGAAATAGATGATCGGCTCCAGAATACCCATCACGACCATGAAAGACCAAACGGCAATAAGCGCTTTCATGAGGGGTCCAATGGTCGGGGCCAGACCGTGAAAGAGGTATAGATAAAGACCCGGGAAAAAGAGGCATACAATGGCCACAAGTATCGTGATTCTCCCCGTGCGGTGAACCGGGACTATGAACTTTTCCTGAAATATCTGCTCCTTATTTGACGACATCTTCAATCCCTCCTATCCCAAAGAAGTGGAACATAAGGCCCGCGGCGGCCATGCCGCCGACAATCGCGAGCGCAAGGGCCCATTCCTTCAGCCAGTTCTGTTTTCCAACGGTGATGATCACGCCAAGAAGGCCCATGCATAAGAATCCTGCAAGGAGGGCGATAAGATTGGAGCCTCCCTTAACGGCGGGCTCCGCCACCATGTAGCCGACCGCGCCGAAGAAAGCCGCCGCCGTCATCACCTTCATCCACCCCTCGTCACCCCCGGCCACTTTGTCCTTCAGCCATTTGATCCTCGGAGTAAAAAGCGCCACGACAAGAAGGCCAAAGAACACCCCGAGGGACATCGTCCATACCACATTGGTGAAGACCTGTCCGTCAAATGTGCTGTAGAAATCGACAAGCCCCAGCGCCTTTGAGGCCAGTCCCGCCGCCATAAGCTCGTAGGTAACCGAGCCGATTACCGAGAGCCGCATCCACGGGAAGGGCGCTCCGAGCTGTGTCATCAGGATGGCAAGTCCCAACAGAATCGCTATCGAAGGGACCAGCGCCGTGGTGAAGCCGGAGCGGACGGCCCTCAGCATCTGCGCCTTCGTAAGGCCTATCTCCGTCCCGGCCCTAAAGGAGATGACTATCAGCCGGATCACCTGTACAAGCACCACCACGATAATTGCGCTGCACGCCACCCACATTCCGGGGCTGTTGGCAATATCGAGATAACTACCGCCATTTTCCATAATCCACCTCATTAAAAAAGTTAGAAAATCCCACTAATATGCTATTCATTTCTACCATAAAACATCAAAAAAGCAACGTAAAATGGGATAAAATTTTCAAAACAATTCTTGAAATATATAATATATATAATATAATCTAAAAAAAAGGAGGAAATGAAGATGATTATTCAAAGACCGGGTAAATATGTGGTCGTGTTTACGTTTGCGGTTATACTCTCGTTCATGCTCGTCCTCTGCGGTTGTGAAAAGTTACAAAAGGAGGATACCGCCCCTGGCCCGGAGGCATCGGGCCCGGAGGTCTCCGAGCCCGAGAAGCACGGCCCGAAGACCTTTAACTGCAAATTCAAGGCGGATTTCGTGCAGAAGATGAAGGAAGCCGGAGGGTGGAAGACAATTGCCAAAGGCACGACCTGGGAAAATTGTTCGAGCACGAGAACCGAGACGTCGATGGATGCGCCGGGAATGCCCGCGCCGATAAAACTCATCACAATTACCCGTCCAGACCTCAACCTCTCCTGGCAGATCTTTGAAAAGAGCAAGAAGTATGTTGAGCGCCCCCTTGACCAGCCGGTGTCCGGGGAGGGATTTCGGGATCCATCGCTCTATAAAAAGGTTGATGTCGACTATGAAAGGGTGGGGACCGAGACGGTAAACGGACACGACTGTGTAAAGTACAGGGGCACGGTCTCGATTTCCGGCGAGGGGCCTCAGGAGTTTTACGTATGGTCGGCGAGAGACCTAAAGGACCTTATCATAAAGAAGGAGTTTGTCATGGCCGACGGCTCTATCTACAGCTGGGAGATCGACAACATCGAGCTGGGCGAGCAGTCGGACGACGTTTTCGAGATACCGGCGGGTTATACAAAGGCCTCGGACGATGAAATTGGCACCCTTATGATGATGGAGGTTATGGGCGGGAAGATGCCGTCGATGCCGATCGTGCCGTCTGCCGAAGAGTAGGGCGGCCCTTCGGTTTCAAAATGACTTAGGGGTATTTTCTTGAGTATTTGTTCATGGAGCGACAGGCACATCGAATCGATGTCGATGGGGGTAGATAGAGGCACCGTTTTCACATATAGATATTGGGGTGGGTGTCTGCTCCCCCACTTTGCGGGGTGGAGCTGATAAATGCGTCGGGGGAGCGAGGGCTTCAAATATCCCCGCCGGCCTGATAGATTTGGGGCGGATTTTGTAATCGGATATTCCTTTCGCCCCGTCGGCCCGACCGCCCCTTCCGTAACGCAAATAAAAAAATGGGGGGATGTCTTCCCCCCATTTTCCTTAAGACAATCGAGAGTTCCCGGCCCCTTTGCCAAATCAACGACGGGACCCCATCAATTCTAAAATCGAGGTCGGCCCCAATCTCAAAAAAACCACCCATTCAGAAGGGGAGGGCCTTCCCTACAGCTCCGCCACCGCCCTTATCCAACCCGCCGATGCGCCCTTTATCTTTATCGGGAAGCAGTAGAACGTAAAGCCGGTCTGGGGGATCTTGTCGAGGTTCGTCAGCTTCTCTATCTGGAAGTAGCCCTTCTCGATCCCGGCAAAGTGCGCCTCCCAGATAATGGAGGAGTCCTTCGTCTCGGCATATTCCTGGGCGATGAAGGGAAGCGGCCTGTCCCAGCTCCAGGCGTCTGTGCCGACGACGTTGACCCCCATGTTCAGGATATGGAGGGTGGATTCTCTGCCCATGCCGCACCCCCTGAGGAGATACTCCAGCTTTCCCCAGAACTTGTCGGCGCCGGTCATGATGAGGACCGCGTCTCCCGGCTTGATCTTGTAGTCGATCCTCTTCAGCTCCTCGTCCACGTCGTCCGGGGTGATCTTGTAGCCGTCGGCGAACCTCCTGAAGTCGAGGACCACGCCGTCCGAAATGCAGTATTCGAGGGGCATCTGGTCCACCGTCAGGGCCGGTTTCCCCTTGTCCTGCTTCGGGTGGTAGTGCCACGGTGCGTCGATGTGGGTTCCGGCGTGGGTGCTGACCTCGAGGAGCTCCACGGCCCACCCCAGCCCCTCCGGGAGGTCCCTCTCCGGCACGATCCCAGGGAAAAAGGGGATCATCGTCTCGGCGCCCTCCTTATGGCCGACGTACCTGATCTTAGGTATCATCAAAGGCGGGTCGGAGGGAAGCCCGTCCTCGATTGCGATCGAAAGGTCAACGAATTTCCTTGCCATGATTCACTCCTGAAAAGCTGATGGTTTTAGTAGGTAAGTCGGGGGCAAATCCCCCCGGCGTTAAATACTACAGGCGGAAGACCCTTGAGCTGCCCACTAGAAAATTTAAAATTCTGCCCCCCTCGGATTGAGATTAATACATAGGGACGGCAGCCCGACAAATACTTCATTTCATCGCGGAGACGATCCGCTCCCCCGCCTCCTTGAGCCTATCCTCGGTGGTGCAGAGGGTGAGTCTTATGTACCCCTCGCCGCTCATCCCGAATCCGTTTCCGGGCGTGACGACGATGTTCGCCTTTTTAAGGAGGAGCTCCGCGAACGATTCGGAGCTCTCCCCGTCGGGGGTCGATACCCAGAAGTAGAAGGTCGCCACGGGCTCGATAAAGTCGAGGCCGGCGGCCGAGAGCGCCTCGGACAGCACGTCTCTCCTCTTCTGGTATATATCCCTTATGGGGGCCGAAAGCTCATCGGCGTTTCTGAGGGCGTAGGCGGCGGCGTACTGGATCGGCTGGAATATCCCGGAGTCCATGTTCGACTTCGCCTTGCCGAGTCCTCCGACCGCCTTGCTGTTGCCCACGGCAAAGCCTATCCTCCAGCCGGTCATGTTGAAGGTCTTGGATAGGGAGTGGATCTCCATCCCCACGTCGGTAGCGCCGGGGGTCTCCAGAAAGCTTTTAGGCCTTTTGTTGTCGAAGTAGAGCTCGGTGTAGGCGGCGTCGTGGCAGACGATGACGTTGTTCTTCTTCGCAAAGGCCACCACCTCCTCGAAGAAGCCGTCGGCAGCCGGAGCGCTCGTGGGGTTGTTTGGGTAGTTGAGGTACATCAGGACGGCCCTTTTTGCGACCTCCTTGGGGATCGCGCCGAGGTCCGGCATAAAATCGTTTTTTGCGAGGAGGGGCATATAGTGCGCCTTGCCCCCCATGAATGCGCTCGTTATCGCGTAGACCGGGTAGCCCGGCTCCGGGACGAGGACAACGTCGCCCGGATTTACAAAGGCGACCGGGATGTGGGAGATCGCCTCCTTTGACCCGATGACCGAGAGCACCTCGTCCTTATAGCTCAGCGAAACGCCGAACCGCTCCTTATACCAGTCGGCGCAGGCCTTTCGGAACTCCTCCATACCCTTATAGAAGGGGTACCTGTGGTTTTCTCCCCTCTCCACCTCCCGCCTTATCACGTCAACGATAGGCTTCGGTGTGGGGATATCCGGATCGCCCACGCCGAGGTCTATGATGTCGACGCCCTTAGTCGTCATCTCGTTTTTTATGGTGTCGATTTTGTCGAAGAGATAAGGAGGCAGGCTCTTTATCCTTCTGGCATAGTCTATTTTCATACTAACTCAATCCTCTCGGAAAAAACCTCAAATGCGCTATTTCAATTATCTGATAAACTGGAACAATCAGTCCAGCTTCTTGTCGGAGGCGGCTCTGTTCTTCAAAGTTCCGATCCTCTCAATGGTGATCTCCACAACGTCGCCCGATGTGATCGGCCCTATCCCCGGCGGGGTTCCCGTGGCTATGATGTCCCCTGGGAGGAGCGTCATCACGTTCGATATGAAGGAGACAAGCTCGAAGGCGTTCCAGTTCATCATCTTGGTGTTGGACGACTGGACGACCTTCTCATTTACGGTCGTCTCTATGGCGAGGTTCGTCGGGTCAAGCTCGGTCTCGACCCAGGGGCCGATGGGGCAGAACGTATCGAAGGACTTCGCCCTCGTAAACTGGATGTCGGCTATCTGGAGGTCCCTCGCCGTCACGTCGTTCAGACAGGTATATCCAAAGATATAGTCCTTTGCCTTTTCGACTGTGACCTTTTTCGCCTCCCTGCCGATCACGATCCCCAGCTCCCCCTCGTAGTCGACCCTGGCGCTGCTCCCGGGAAGCACTATCTCCTCGCCCGGGCCTATGATGGAGGTCGAGGGCTTTATGAAGAGCATGGGGGATTCGGGCATCTTCATCCCCACCTCCTCCGCGTGATCGAGGTAGTTCAGTCCCACCGCCACCACCTTGGAGGGCGTTGAGGGGGCAAGGAGAATGACCTCCGAGAGGGGGTATCTGATCATTTCGAAATCGTCTTCAAAGGATTCTTCGTCCCCCATGTCGACGATCATATCCTCCTCGACCATTCCGTATTTCACGCTTTCATCCGCGAAGAACCTGACAATCTTCATCCTTCTCCTCCCATGTATTTCCCATCCTGCAATATCAATTAATATCTCAACAATATTGCCTTATCGATTTCCCATCTTTTGCGACATCGCGACACCGCCATATACACATAATATGGGGGCAAAAAAACTTGTCCTACCCCCCCTTCCACTATAAGACCTTTGCTTGAAGCTTAATGGATAGCAGCCCCTAAATCCCCAGAACGTCGCTCATGTTGTAGAGCCCCGGGGGTTTCCCCTTTATCCACTTGGAGGCCCTCACGGCGCCCCTGACGAAGTTCATCCGGCTGTGGGCCTTGTGGACGAGCTCCAGCCTCTCGCCGATCCCGCCGAAGATCACGGTGTGCTCCCCCACGATGTCGCCGGCCCTCACCGCAAACACCCCGATCTCCTTTCCCGTTCTTTTCCCGATGACACCCTCCCGGCCGTAGACGCCCACCTCCTTCGGATCCCTCTTCAGTGCCTTCGAGATTATCTCGAAGAGCCTCTTTGCCGTTCCGCTGGGGGCGTCCACCTTCTGGTTGTGGTGGGCCTCCACTATCTCCACATCGAAGTCGTCGCCCAGAAACTCCGCCACCTCCCCGGCGAGCTTGAAGAGAAGGGTTACACACATGCTCATATTGGGAGCCATGACGATCGGGATCGCCTCAGAGTGCTTTTTTATCTCGGCCACGCCGGCGTCGTCTATTGCTGTGGTGCCTGTGACGACGGCGACTTTTTTATCGGCGGCAGCTATGACCGCCTTCAGGGTCGACTCCGGCGTCGAGAAGTCTATAAGTACGTCGGCCTCCTCGATCGCGGCCCTGATATCATCGGTGATCGGAACTCCCAGTTCGCCCGCTCCCGCTCCCGTTCCGGCGTCCGTGCCGACGGCGGGGTTCCCCGGCGCCTCGGCGGCTCCGGTGAGCTTCAATCCATCATCCGTGGAGACCGCTCCGATGACCATCTTTCCCATCCTCCCCGCCGCCCCCGTCACAGCGATATTTATTTTAGCAGGCGTCATCGACCCCCTCCTATCTCAAGTAGTTCGTATCTCGTCAGTCCAACAAAATCCTGCGCTGTTTCAAGTATCCGTAGTCCGCGCCTCCCGCCTCTGCATTTACCTTTCCGAAGCGGTGCGTAAAAAGACTCAATACAACAATATCAAAAAATGCGACGGCCGCACCAAAAACCATCCACTGCAACTCCCATTGAAGCTCTCTTTGTCAACCTCCCCCGTTAATCCTCTTCTATCGCCTTTGCGCCCCCCGGCGGCCCGCTTACCAGCTTGTCCTCGAACTTCCCGAGCTTTCCCCCGGCGTCGTCGTACTTGCTCCGGGCGTTTTTCAGGTGTGTGCCCAGGGTGTCGAAATCCTCCTTGAATCTGGTGAGGTCGCTTTTCAGCCGCTCGAGGTGACCGTACATCAGCCGGGCGCTCTCCTCTATCTGAAGCCCCTTGAGCCCCATGACGATAGCCTGGAGGTAGGCGTAGAAGCTGTTCGGGGAGACGGGGATCACCCTGTTCGCCAGGGCGTAGCTTAGAATCGACTTGTCGCCCCCCAGATCCTCGTCCCGGATGATCGTCTCGTAGTAGATGTTCTCCGCCGGGATGTACATGAGGGCGAACTCGAAGGTCCCCTCGTCCGGGCGGATATATTTTTGCTTTATGTCGTCGATGTGTTTTTTCACGTCCCTTGCGAAGACCGCCCTGAGCCTCTTCTTATCCTCCCCCGTCTCTGTTATATATTTCTTGAAGTTTTCCATGGGGAACTTGGAGTCGACCGGGACGAGGCCGCTTCCGAGCTTGATGACGGCGTCTACCTTCTCGCCGGTGGAGAAGGCGAACTGGGTCTTGAAGTTGTTGGGGGGAAGTATCTGCCTCAGGAAGTCCTCGAGGAAGAACTCCCCCAACCCGCCCCGAAGCTTCGGGGCCTTCAGGATATCCTGAAGCTCCAGGATGTCTTTTCCCACCTCGAAAATCTTCTCCTGGGCGCTCTCGAGGCCCATGAGCGATTCGGTCACTTTTTCGAGCCTCCTGTCCACGTTTTCCCTGGTCCTGTCCATGGTCTGGCTGTTTTCCCTGAGGCGATCAGCCACGGCCCTGGCGTTCGCCTCGAGCCGCTTATCTATCAATCCCTGGACGCCCTTGAGCTGTTCGTTGACCTTCCCCATTACGTTGAAGAGCTGGTCGTTCACCGCCTTGGTGTTCCTCTCGAACACCTCGGCGAACTGACGGTGCAGGTCCGTCGCGGCGTCGTCTCCGGCCCCCCTGCCGCGTCCCGTTCGGAACAGGATGACGGCGACAAAGATGACGAGGAGGACCAGCAGCAATAACAATATCCCGACAATGACGGGGGCGTTTTGTTGAAGAAAATCCATGGCACTATATTAACAGCTTTTGACAGACGTGTAAATCCTTTTCTCCCGCCGTTTTGATTTTGAGTAATCGGCGTTGCTGTTGCGGTCGAAATGATCATCGATTAATGTTGGGGCCTTTCTATTTCCCCATCGACTTTTTGTTCAAGGCCTCGAGTATGATGAAGTAGAACGACTCGATCTTTCTCAGCCGGTTCTCGTACCACGCGTAGTAGAAGACGTAGGGGATTATCAGGATCAAGAGCAGCCCCTCGAGGAGCATCAAAGGGAAGGAGTACTCGCCCCCCGCGAGGGCCTGGGGGAGTATTATGAAAAAGAGGATAGTGACGAGGGCAAAGGCCCCGAAGTGCATCTTTCGTTCCTCCTTGAAATACTCGATCTTCTTGTCGTGGACGGAAAGGAGCCACGAGAGCTCCTCTTTAGTCAGCCTGTCGATGTTTCTGAACTTCTCCTTCAGGTGACGCTCGTAAAAGGCCATCGTCATGTTCACGGCACCCTCCTTTTATCTACCAATTGACCGTCGGGCAGTCGGCCGATAATGGATATTTGGTGGAATGTATTTGGGCATTTTCTTAATTATATGGAACAAAAACGCTTCAGTCAAGGTCTATGGAGATTTGAAATGGAAGAAGAGCTCCTTTAAATAGAGTACGCTTCATTTGACACCGCCTCCACTAATCTCTATAATAAAAAGATGGGAAGTTTTGGAACATAGGATTTGACGTCTTTGAACCTTTACGACAAACAAATTGGAGGTTGCCATGAAAAGGTGTATTTTTATTTTGGTTTTGTTTGCAATCGCGATCTTTTCCGCCTATGCCTTTGCCGAGGCGCCGGAGATATTCCCTTCGGAATCGATTCCACCGGGGGCCGGGGAGCTCGTCGACGTCAGCACGGTAGGTTCGAGCAGCGCAAACTACCTTATCCTCTACACGTTCAGGGATCCCTACGGGAAGCTCGTTACGTATGCGTTTCACGTTGGGGGGTCGAGGGTGTCGGATGCGGGCGATTTAACGGTGAGGCTCAGTCACATCATATGCCCGATGAAATAGTCTCCTTTCCACCTCCGGAATTTATCTGAATTGATATTTGGGATTGACATTTCAGATTGATATTTTGGAGCGGATCGATTATAATCGGAACGGAAAATTGCCAAGGAGATATATTTGTTGAAAAAGTCATTGAAGAAGCTTTTTTACACGGCTTTTATCCCTTTTATCGCTCTCATTGTAGTTTCCTGTGTTACTCCCTTCAGGGTTGGGGAGCCTGACACGACGGCGGTGGATGAAGACAAGATCAACGAGGCGAAACGGCACTACAGCCTCGGGGTCATAGCGTACGAATCGAAAAATTACGACGAGGCTCTCATCAACCTCAACAGGTCCCTCGATCTATATGGGGGAGACACCGAGGGGGAGGCGAAGGTCCGCCTCAAGAGGGCGCAGGTCTACTCGAAGCAGGGAAACCTCGACCTCGCGACGGCCGATATAAAAAGGGTCATCGCCCTTTCATATAATTTGCCGGAGGCCCACTACGAGAACGCGGTTATCTACTACAAAAAGGGCGACACCGAAGGGGCCTTGAAGGAGCTCGAGACCGCAACGACCATAGACGAACGATATGCCCCTGCCTACAACCTGAAGGGTATAATCTACAAATCGACGGGGAAGCTGGAGCTTGCCCTTGAGGAATACGGAAAGGCGATAATCAACGATGACACCTTCGCACAGTCCTACTTCAACAGGGCTCTGGTCTATTTTGAACAGAAGAACTATACCTCAGCCCTGACCGATTTCTCGAGCGCAATATCGAAGTATTCGGAAGGCCAGAAGGAGTACATGGCTTATGCGTACTGCAAGAGGGCCGAGGTCTTTATGATGCTGGGGAATCCGAAGATGGCCGAGCGCGACAGAGACAAGGCGAACAAGCTCCACCCCGGTCTGTGCGGAGAGGGGATTAATAGGGAGCCGGATTGGGGGAAGGGGGAGTTCCGCTCCGATTAGGGTCTCGAAGATAAACACCTTTTTGGGAACATCTGCAAGAGGAGATTGACGACAGGGTGGAAAGCAGGACTCAACGTTGTCGGCTGCGGGGGGGCATAGAAATGAAGGGGGGCCGTTTTGGGGGTCGATTGAAATCGCAGGGGGAGGGTCAGGGCCTCTAAAGATTCAGGGTGGACATTTTACTGGATTCCCGATCAAGTCGGGAATGACATTCAAAGATTCCCTGTCTGATTGAAGACGGAGGGGAGCGCCATCAACACGAAGGGGGGAGCAGCATATCTTGTTCAACCGGAGGGCGGTGTTGAGGGAGATAGGTTTTCGATTGGCTCAAGCTTCCTGTAAATAATTTGCGGAGGGGGAAACCCCTCCGCGCTAATCTTTTTATCCCGTCTTATCCGAATTTCCGTTTAGGCACATTTATTTGCCCGAGTTTCCGATGGCCGTCCCCCGTCTCCGCAATCCCTGTCTCTCCGCCCCCCGTCTATCTGCCCCTATCTCCCAGCCCTCTGCCTGATTGACGAAATTAATGATATATGGGTTCCCAATGAAACCGGTTCATCGATCCGCCCGACAACGGGGCCTTTGTCTTCGTCACAACACAAAAATTCCCTTCAACTCAAAGGCTTAATCCATCAAACGGAAAAACCAACTAAGCCTTGCCGGCGCACCCCAGGACGTTTTTGAGCTTGTGCCTGACAACCTCTTTGATCGCCTCCCTTGCGGGGCCGAGGTATTGTCTCGGGTCGAAGTCCGCGGGGTTTTCCGCCATGTATTTTCTTATAGTGGCGGTCATGGCGAGCCTCAGGTCGGTGTCGATGTTCACCTTGCAGACCCCCAGTGCGGCGGCCCGCCTTATCATATCCTCCGGCACGCCCCTGGCCCCGGGGAGCTTCGCCCCGTACCTGTTTGCGGTCTCCACAAGCTCCGGCAGCACGGAGGACGCCCCGTGGAGCACGAGGGGATATCCGGGGAGTTTTTCGGTGATCTTCTCGATCCGCTCGAAGTCGAGCCTCGGCTCCTCCTTGAACTTGTAGGCCCCGTGGGAGGTACCGACCGATATGGCCAGGGAGTCGCACCCGGTTCTCTCCACGAACTCGACCGCCTCGTCAGGATCGGTAAAGACCGACTCCTTGCTCTTCACCGCATCCTCGATTCCGGCGAGCTTCCCCAGCTCCGCCTCCACGGGCACTCCGGACTTCTTGGCGTAGTCCACAACCTCCTTTGTGAGGCGGACGTTCTCCTCGAACGGAAACTTCGATCCGTCTATCATCACAGAGCTGAAGCCCCCGTCTATGCACGACTTGGCGATCTCGAAGCTGTCCCCGTGGTCGAGGTGGAGCGCCACGGGAAGATCGGTGGTCAGAAGGGCCGCCTCGACAAGCTTGATGAGGTACTCGTGGCGGGCGTACTTCCTCGCCCCGGCGCTTACCTGAAGTATTAATGGAGCCCTCTCCTCAATGGCCGCCTCCACGATCCCCTGGATTATCTCCATGTTATTGACATTAAAGGCTCCGACGGCGTATCCACCCTTATACGCCTTTTCAAACATCTCTCTGGTTCCGGTAAGTGGCATTTGTCTCAGCCTCCTTATTAAATATTACTTTTCGAGAAGCTTCTTCACCGTCTTCAGCACCGCCCCCGGTGTGAAGCCAAACTTCTCGAAGAGGATGTTTCCGGGGGCGGATGCCCCAAATCTGTTTATGGCCATGATTTTTCCATCGTCGCCTACGTATCTATCCCAGCCGATGGGGGATGCGGCCTCCACCGCAATTTTTAATACCCCCGGCGGCAAGACCTTCTCCCGATACGCCCTGCCCTGGGCGTCGAAGAGATCGAAGCTCGCCATGTTTACGACCCTGATCTTCACCTTCTCCTTTTTCAGCATCTCCGCCGCGTCGAGGACGAGGGAAACCTCGGAGCCGGAGCCGATCAGGACAACATCCGGAGTGCCGCCGTCGTCCGTAAGCACGTAGGCCCCCTTCCTGATCTCGGCCGCCTTCGGGAATCTCTTCCTGTCGAGGATCGGGAGCCCCTGCCTTGTTAAGATGAGGGCCGTGGGGCCGCCCCTGTTTTCGATCGCCAACCTCCATGCCTCGGCGGTCTCTACAGCGTCGGCGGGCCTGATGACCGTGAGGTTCGGGATTATTCTCAGGCTAGCCAGATGCTCTATAGGCTGGTGGGTCGGCCCGTCCTCACCGACACCTATGCTGTCGTGGGTGAAGACGTATATCACGCCGAGCCCCATAAGCGAGGCTAGCCTTATCGCCGGGCGCATGTAGTCCGCAAATATAAGAAATGTCCCGCCGTAGGGCACCATTCCGCAGAGGGCCATCCCGTTCAGGGCCGACGCCATTGCGTGCTCCCGAACCCCGAAGCGGATGTTTCTCCCGCCGTAAGATCCCTTCTGAAACTCAGGGAACTCCTTCATATAGGTGTTGTTGGAGGGGGCGAGGTCCGCCGAGCCCCCCATCATGTTCGGCAAAACCCCGGAGAGGGCGTTTATGGCCCTTCCCGAAGCCGCCCTCGTGGCGATCTTCTTGTCCGCCTCAAACTCGATTTCGAGCGCTTTTTCCCACCCCTTCGGCAGCTTACCATCGAAGATGTCGCTCAGCTCCCTCCCCTCATCGGGATAGCGCCTCGAGTACTCGTTCATGAGGGCGCTCCATTTGTCGTTGAGGAGCTCTCCCCTCTTTCCGACCCCCTCGAAAAACTCCTTTACCCCGTCCGGCACATAAAATTGGGGCTCTGTCGGCCACCCGAGGTTCTCCTTGGTCTTTACCGCCTCCTCCTCCCCCAGGGGCGACCCGTGGGCGGACTCGGAGTCGACCTTGTTGGGGCTGCCGAACCCTATGTGTGTTCTTATCCTGATGAGGGATGGCTTCTCCCCCTCCTTTATCGCCTTTTTTATCGCGGTGGCGATATTCTTTACGTTGTTTCCGTCCTGTACCGTAAAGACCCGCCAGCCATAGGCGTTGAACCTCTCCGTCACGTCCTCGGTAAAGGTGATTTTAGTGCTCCCCTCGATCGAGATCTTGTTGTCGTCGTAGAGATACACGATGTTGGAGAGCCCCAGGTGCCCCGCCAGTGACGCCGCCTCCGAGCTTATCCCCTCCATCAGGTCGCCGTCGCCGACGATCGCGAAGACTGAGTCATTTACGGGCTTGAAATCTTTTTTGTTGTAGCGGGCGGCCAGGTGTCTTAAGGCTATCGCCATCCCCACGCCGCTGGCGAAGCCCTGACCCAGCGGCCCCGTGGTCATCTCAACGCCGGGGGTGTGCCCGTGCTCGGGATGGCCGGGGGTCTTGCTCCCGTACTGCCTGAAGTCCTTGATGTCATCGAGGCTGATATCATACCCGAGGAGATAGAGGAGGGAGTAGAGGAGCATCGAGCCGTGGCCGGCAGAGAGGATAAACCTGTCTCTCCCAGGCCAGCCGGGGTCTTTCGGATTGAATTTCAGAAACTTCGTAAAGAGCGTATATGCCATCGCCGCGGCACCCATCGGCATCCCCGGATGGCCCGATTTTGCCCTCTCGACCGCGTCCACGGAAAGAAGCCTGATCGTATTTATGCAGGCCGTCTCAAAATCCCCCTTTACCATTCCTTTCATCTTTTCCTCCGATCTTCACTTTCATATACGAGATGTGGAATTCAGATATTCGTCCATCCTCAAGCCTTCAAATCAAACAGTACGTTTCGCCGCACCCAGTCAATCCGTTTTTTATAAGATCTCCATTTTATCGATTTAGGCGATGATCTTCTCCCCCTTTTATCGGGAAGCGCCCTTGAAAAAGCGAGGCCAGCCTTAAAAAAACCTCCCTTGTAAACAGGTTATGATAATAGCATAAATTCTCTCGTTAAGGAATAAAAATATGTCAAATAAGGCAGGCTCTTTTCTACATAAAACATTTTCTCTAAAAATTCTTGACACGAAGGGCCGCCTATTATATTAGTAAGATTGATATTTAAGATTGATATTGCAGTGACGCTTCAAGTTTGCAGTTTGAATAGTGACTTGGACCTTTGTTGAATGAAATTTGAGTAGTGAGGGGATTATAATGACAAAGAAGTATAAGGTCTTTGATGTTGAGAGAAAGGGAGCCATCGCCTGGGTCTTTATGAACCGCCCGGATAAGCTGAACGCCTGCGGGCCCGATTTCTGGCGGGAGAGCATCGAGGTGATGGCGGAGCTTGACGATGACGACGAGATAAGGGTAGTGATCCTGGCCGGAAGGGGAAAGTGCTTCACGGCGGGGATCGACCTTATAGGGATGGCCCCCGAGGTGCCCGGGCTGTCCGAAAAGGGCATCATGGGGAGAAAGAGGCTCAATATGGTGAAAAAGATATTGGAGCTTCAGGATTCCATAACGGCGTTTGAAAAGTGCAGAAAGCCGGTTATCGCCGCGGTGCACGGTTACTGCATCGGCGCCGGGGTGGACATCATCACCGCCTGCGACATACGCCTGGCGTCCAAGGACGCGACCTTCTCCGTCAGGGAGGCGAGGGTGGCGATAGTGGCCGACGCGGGAACCCTTCAGAGGCTCCCGAGAATAGTCGGAGAAGGCCACACAAAGGAGCTTACATACACCACCAGGAGCATCAGCGCCGACAGGGCGAAGGAGATAAACCTCGTAAACGAGGTCTACCCGGATATGGATGCCCTCTTTGCCGGAGCGCAGGCATTGGCCGAAGAGATAGCGGAGCAGGCGCCCCTGGCGGTCATGTCCGCCAAGGAGGTGATACACTACTGCAGGGACAAGAACGTGGCCGACGGCCTCGATTACGTCGCCAACAGGAGCGCAAACATCCTGCCGTCGGAGGACTTCTTCGAGGCGATTACCGCCTTCGGCGAGAGGAGAAAGCCGAAGTTCCCCGGAACTTAACGGATCGAGGCTGCCGAGATTTTTACGGGCGGGGCTGTAATTATGGGGAGGTCGTAATTATGGTGAGGTGCCGTAATTATAATCGGCTGGGGAGCGGTAGGGTGGGATGGGATGGTAAACGGGGGGGCTAGCGTAGGGGGTCGGGGGTCAAGGGGGATGGGGCGTAGAAGAACGGGTGGGAGCTGAAAGGGGATCGAGGGCTGGAAGGTGGGCCGGGTGCGGAACGGCCGCAATGTTTCCGACAGGGGCGGCGGCGTACGGGCCTTTTCACGCCGGTGCCGTTGGTGCGGTGAAGTCTATTCGCTGGATGTGGCAAGGGGTGGACGGAATTGACTATGAGAGGTCGTAATCGGCTAAGGGAGTTAGGGATTTTTCGGAGGCGGACTATTATGACTTGATATAGATCATCTAATCATTTAATATATTACATTAATAGGTTAAAGGAGGAATATACATGTCGGAGAATTTAGTTAAAGCAAGGCTGTTTCTCTACGCGATACTTCCGCTCTTTGAAGAGATAGCAAAAAAAGACAAAGATGCCAAAAAGATCTTAAAGGGTCTTAATGGCGTAATTCAGTTTTCCGCCCCGGAAGACCTTGCCGCCCAGGTGGAGTTTGTAAACGACGGAATCGTCGTCACGCCGGGGAAGGAAAAGAAATCGACCGTGAGCCTGGTATTCATATCCCACAAGGTCGTATCAAATATGCTGGCCAAAAAGGGCTTCGGGATACCGCTTCCCGTAAAGGGCTTGTTGAAGCTGGGACTCACCAAGAAGTTCGAGAAGATCGGCGATATCCTCGACAATTACATGAATGAGAAGAATCCGAAGGGCGAGGAGAAAGACCTCATCGCAACCCTTCTCCTTTACGCCGCCGTCATGGGCGCGGCCCAGGTGGGGCAGGCGGACAAGTCGATGGCGGACGTGGTAAAGAAGATCCCGGACGGGATCGCCCACGTGGAGATAAAGGACGGGGCAAATAGCGGACCTTCGGTCTATATCGTAAAGAAGGGGAAGGACTTCAAGGCCGTCAAGGGGAGACCGGACGATTACAACGCCTACCTCGGCTTTAAAAACTTCGATATTGCCTATGCGATGTTCACCAACCAGCTTGATCTCATGGCGGCCGTAGCGCTGGGAGACATCGAGCTTTCCGGCTCTCTCGCCATTATCGAGCAGCTCGCTTTTCTGATGGAAAAGGCGGGCGCATATCTCGAATAGGCGTTTAGCTGCTTATAGAACTAAACGGTTATAAGTTCGGAGGAAAAAATGACTCAATACACGGATAGATATAAAAAATCAATCAGTCTTTTTAAGAGGGCGGCAGAGGTGATCCCCCAGGGAATATACGGCCACATGACGCCGGTTATCGTCGGCCCCCTGGCCTCTCCATACTACATAGAGAAGACCAAGGGATGCAAGTACTGGGACGTAGACGGAAACGAGTATATAGACTACTTGTGCAGTTACGGCCCGATGGTCCTGGGCTATAACCACCCGGAGGTGGACAAGGCCGCCGAGGAGCAGAAGAAGAAGGCGGATATCTGCAACCACCCGGCCGAGATTATGGTGGAGCTTGCAGAGCACATCACCAAGCTCATCCCCATGGCGGACTGGGTCGTGTTCGGCAAGAACGGCGCCGACATGACCAACCACTCCCTGATGATCGCAAGACACCACACAAAGAGGAAGAAGATCATCATGGCAAAGGGCGCCTATCACGGTACGGCGCCGTGGGCTACGGGTGCCGGGCACGCCGGCGTCATCGATGAGGACGTTCAAAATCTCCTTTACGTAACATGGGGAGATCTGGACGAGTTCAACGAACTGGCGAGAAAATATAAGGGCGAGATAGCCGGGACGATCCTAACGCCGTATCACCACCCGACCTGGGCGAATCAGGTGATGCCCCCGGAGGGTTACTGGAAGGGAATAAGAAAGACCTGCGACGAGGAGGGGATAGTCCTGATTTTGGACGACATCAGGGCGGGCTTCAGGCTTGACCTCAGAGGTTCGCACGAGCTCTTCGGCTTCCAGCCGGACATATCCTGCTACTGCAAGGCGATCGCCAACGGCTACGCCCTCTCCGCAATGGTGGGAACGGATAAGATGAGGATAAGCGCCTCCGGCGTGTTCTACACCGGTAGTTACTGGCTCTCCGCCGTTCCCATGGCGGCTTCTCTGGCCACCCTTAAAATCCTGAAGAGGGACAACGCCATCGAAAAGATAAAGAAGATGGGGGAGCTTCTTAAATCCGGCCTCGAAGAGATGGCCCAGGCCCACGAGCTGGAGGTCGAGGTGACCGGCCCGCCGGCGACGCTATTCATGACCTTCAAGGACAGGGGCGATTTCAGAAACAGCCAACTGTTTTCTATCGAGGCGATGAAGCGGGGCGTCTTCTTCCACCCGCACCACAACTGGTTTGTCAGCGCCGCCCACGAGAAGGCGGACATAGAAAAGTCCATCAACGTCGCCGATGAGGCCTTCAAGGAGGTAAGGAAGGTCTTCGGGCCCTCGGAAGTTTAGTCTTTGGACGAAAAATGCTTTAAGGTGTGACGGCAGGCACAGAGTCTGAAAATTGAAAACGATAAAAAAGGGGGGATTGCTCGTTATTTCAAATAATGTTCAATCTCCCCATTTTTTGATCCTCAAGGATTTTGAATGCCTGCCCCTTTGCGAACGTGACGGCGGGCAACGGGGCTTAACAGGATATTAGGATACTAATATTGGAAATGTCACCGAGATTTAAGGCAGTTTAATTTGAAGAAGATTGGAGAAGACCAAAAGAACTTCGAGGTAAAAAATGGGCGAAAAATACAAGATTATAGACTCCCTCTGCTATCTCCCGACGGAAGAGGTTATGCTGGACCTGATAGCGTCTCTCCCCCCGCAGATGGCGGGCTACCTGAAGGACGTCTTCGGCCCGAGGGTGGCGCCCGTTCTCGGCATGATGCCGGAGGAGCTCTACCGGATGAAAACGACCCTTCCGAACGATGTTTTGAGGGAAGAGCTAAAGCCAAGGGTGCAGCCCCTTATTACGCCGATCGAAGAATTCATGAAGCAGCTGGATGAGATGGGGGTGGAAAAGGCGGTCATCTTCAATCTGGACGAGGAGAGCAAGAGCGGGATCAAGGGTCTCAAAAACGACTACTACGCCGACATGGTAAAGAGGTATCCGGACAGGTTCGTAGGGGTCGCCGGGATCGACCCCCTGAAGGGGATGGACGCCGTCAGGGAAATCAGGAGGTGCTACGACCTGGGCTTGAGAGGAATCGCCGTTCGCCCCTTCATGTTTCAAATTCCCCCCCATCACGCCAAGATGTATCCCCTCTACTCCACCTGCGTCGAGCTCGATATCCCTGTATGGTTTCACCTCTCGATAAATTACTCCACCCACACCATGGAGGTGGAGCGCCCGATTTATCTCGACATCGTGGCTCAGGACTTCCCGGAGCTCAAGATGATCGCGGGGCACGGGGGATGGCCCTGGGTGGAGGAGATGGTCGCCGTGGCGTGGCGGAACAAAAACATCTACATCGACATAGCCTCTTACCTGCCGAAGTACCTCGGGACGCCGGGGGCGGGGTGGGAGGCCCTCATAAGATACGGAAATTCGATCTTGAAGGATAAGATCCTCTTCGGCTCCACCTGGCTCTTCATGGGCCTTTCGATAAAGGAGCTAGCCGACGGCGTGATGGAGCTGCCCTTAAAAGAGGAGGTGAAGAGGAAGTGGGTCTACGAAAACGCAAAGAGCCTCTTCGGCCTGTAGGCCCGCATCTTATTAAAAACATAAAATTCTTTACACTTTTCCCGCCATTTGCTATCATTAACGCGGCACCCGGGAATTTTTCAAAGAAGGGAGTTCAATTAAATCAACTGTTTCCTTGTGGACAGGGGGGGGATCCGTATTTTCTGTATATATGTACAGGGCTTGTAAAAAGTTTTTGCCACATCCGCCTTGGCCGGATTCAAGACAAAGAGAAAACCGCTTGTTGTTTGAACGTTTTTAAAAATAGTATCTCTCTCATTATTATATAGGTGATGAAAATGTCGGACGTAAAACAAAGGGCGACCGAGCTCGTTAAATCGGGAGAGCTCAAGGCATCCAAGGGGAAATACAAGGATGCGATAAATGATTATCTCGAGGTCATCAGACTGACCAATTCTCCGGCGATTCACACCAAGGTGGGCGAGTGTTACGTCAAGATGGGCCAGAAAAACGAGGCTATAAAACATTACAACTTTGCGGCAAAAAAATATACGGACACAGGGACGCTCCTCAAAGCCATAGCGGTAAATAAGATTATCTTAAAGATCGATCCGAATAACGCTGATGTAAAAGGCAGAATCGCCGAGCTCTATAGAAAGCAGAAGGGAGAAGAGCCGGCTTTGGGACTGGGAGGCGGGAAAGGGGTGATAGAAGCCGAGGTCGTCTCGGAGCCGGAAGAGCCGGATATAATGGACCTCATCGACCCGGACGACCCTCAGATGTCGGAGTATTCCCTCTCCAGAAAGAGGGTGATGTCATCATATTCAACAAAGATGGCGGGCAAGCAGGAGAAGATAGAGCTCTTTTCGGATCTGTCCCGCGATGAGTTCATAGCCGTTGTGGATAAAATCAAACCGATCACTTTCTCTGCCGGGGAGGTTATCCTGAGGGAGGGTGAAGAGGGGGATTCCATATACTGCATAGTATCTGGGGAGGTGAGCGTCTCAAAGCGGAGCGAACAAGGGGAAGAGGTGTACATAAACAGCCTGGGGGAGGGGGATTTTTTCGGGGAGATAGGCTTCTTTTCAAATGCGGTCCGCTTTGCCACGATAAAGGCGGTTGTAGAAACGACCCTCCTCGAGCTGACGAAGAGGGATATGGACAACGTTGTGGAAGACCATCCCCAGGTTAGGGACGTGCTGCTGAACTTCTACAAGAAGAGGATTCTCGACACCATTCTTGCAACATCTCCCCTCTTTTCATCCCTCTCCGCCAAGAAGAGGAGCGTTATTCTCGACCTGTTCAAGCCGAGGAGATTCGGCGAGGGCGATGTGGTCATAAAGCAGGGGGCCCCGGGGGATTCCATGTATTTCATTCAGTCGGGATACGTAAAGGTGGTCGCCAAAAAAGAGGGTGGGGGGGACTTCACGTCCCGGCTCTTGCCCGGGGACTTTTTCGGAGAGGTAGCGTTGATAACCGGAAAGCCAAGGACCGCAGACGTAATCGCCGAGAGCGACCTCAGGTTATTGGAGATCACCAGAAACGATCTGAAGGCCGTCGTCCAGAGGTATCCCGAGATTCTGGAAATCCTCAAGAAGAACGTCAAGTCGAGGGTGGAGGCCATCAAGTAATCAAATGGGGATGCCGTCCAAGAAGGGCTTGTTTTCTTGACCGATAGTTGTCATTCGAGTCGGGGCGTTGGGGTAAGCTGGGGATTTAATATTGATTGCCGAGGCTTTTAATAATCCGGCTCATGGGATGGAAAGGCCTATGGAGAGACCTTTAATTGTTGTTCCGGTCTTCCTTCTGGCGGTCGCGGCTCCTGTCATTGCCAGCGCGGGGGATGTGGAGATCAACATCTACACAACCGGGTCCGTCGGTCACCACACCTGAACCCCGAGCACTTATGATATAACGTATCCGCACATCACATCGGAAAACGAGACGCCCTCCTGGAATAAAAACAAGTATTGGCTGAATATAGCCGGATACAATGCATCAGGTCGCTATTTCATGGCATGCATACCGGTACCGGAAGCTAAGTGTGTTGAGACCATCATCTACGACGAATATGGGGGACCGCTTCGCTTCATCAATGCGGATGCCTGTTTCACCCGCCCGAACCCGGGCCTGGGGAGCCGCAAAATCGACTGGAGAGACAAAACCATCCACTTGGATTCTAATCCCAACGGGTGTAAAAAATTCATGCTATACATCAGATAGCCCAAAGGGACACCCAAACCAAACCAACCGGTTCGGGTATATTACGTAACACCCCTTTTAAACCCTATTCGTCATAAACCTCTTTATAAATGCGGTCACACCACCCGGGGGATTTTTAGACTATTTATCTTCACGGCAACGGGTTTCCCCTCGGCTAAAACTATGTCAACCTCGTTTCGTATGAATCCTCCCGAAAGAACTCGGCTTCAGCCGGCTTACCGGCATCCATTCAAGAACCCTTGAACTTGAAAGCTCGATCTCCCTCTATTATTCATATTAATATAAATACAATACAATTAACTTGACACAGAGCGTCTTTTTTGATAGTAAAATAACCAGCAAAGCCCTTTTGTTTTATTTTTTTAAGCGTATTTAAAATGTTTAAAAGAAAATATCTGTTCACTTACGTAGTCCTTTTCATACTATCGGCATCGACTGTCTCCTTTGCTCAGTTTAAGGATATGGATTTTGGCGATAAAACCATACCTATCCTGATTTCCGCCGACATGCTTACGTATGATCGGGAAAACGCGGTTTACACCGCCGAGGGTAATGTCGAAATAACGAGAGGAAACGCCCTGCTCAAGGCCGACAAGGTGACCTTGTGGGCGGAGACCAAGATGGCCGAGGCGGAAGGCAACGTCTCCCTATACGACGGCGAGGATAAGGTCGAGGGCGACCTGGTAAAGATAAAGATGGACACCCAGACCGGCATTATCTACAACGGCATGATCTTTTACGCGGAAAAGAACTTCTATATCTCCGGCAAGGAGCTGGAGAAGTTAGGGGAGAAGGACTACCACCTTTTGAGAGGCACTTTCACCACCTGTGACGGGGAATCTCCCGCCTGGAAGATTAAGGCGAGAGAGGCCGACCTGACCGTGGAGGGCTATGCCACGGCCTGGGGAAGCTCCTTTCACGTAAAGGAAATCCCGGTCCTCTACTGGCCCTATGCGATCATACCCGTCAAGACCAAGCGTCAATCCGGTTTTCTGATCCCAAGAGTCGGTTTTTCCGATGAGAGCGGCGCAAAATTCCTATTCTCCTATTTTTGGGCGATAAACAAGAGTACGGATGCCACGATCGTCACAGACATCATGACAAAACGCGGCGTAAAGCTCGGCCTCGAATACAGATATTTTCTAAAGGAAAACCTGAAAGGTCAGACAAACTTCTCTTTCATAGAGGACTTGATAAAAGATGATTTTCGCTGGGCGTTTAACTTTGACCACGAACAAGAGCTTCCCTGGAATGTATATACCATATGGGATATAAACCTCGTCAGCGATGACGACTACTATGATGATCTGGGGTCATTCTACGACGACTTGATCAAAAGTAAGCCGAGATACCTGACATCAAAAGTTTCCTTTAAAAAGGAAGTCAGCTGGGCGGATTTCTACATCAATTTCATATACCGTGATGATATGGACGACAAAAAGGACAGGAAGACGATCCAGGTCCTGCCCGAATTCCTTTTCATAACGAAGCCGTATAATATCCCGGGGACACCCCTGGTCTTTGATATGGACTCATCCTTTTCAAATTTCTATCGTAAAAGGGGCGTCAGGGGAATGCGCGTTGATGCCCGGCCGGGGCTGACCGCCCCCATCGCCATGGGACCTGTCACCGTGGAGCCGTGGATTGATGGAATATTTACATGGTGGTGGCCCGAAAACGACAGGGACTACCCGTCGAGTATGGACCGATTTACCTTCGAGACCGGCGTAAAGACTCACGCGGATTATTCATGGACATATGACACCGATCTCGGATCGTTCAATTCAATAGAGTATACGCTGAGTCCGGCTGTCGGTTATACGTTTTCGCCCTATATCGACCAGAACAAATACCCAAGGCTGGATGACAAGGACAGGGTCTGGGGCAAGAGCATATTGTCTTTTGCCCTGATCAATAGTCTCGCGGGGAATGTCGCATCACCAGAGAGAGATGCGCTCACAAGAAATTTATTGAATCTTGAGTTGGGAGTCAATATAGATTTTGATAAAGACCCCGACAGCGTGCCGTACGATGTTCATGGAAATTACATAACCACCTACGCAATTCTCAGTTCCAAGCCTTCAGACTATTTGAACTTGACCTTCAAGACGGAGTATGATCATTTCTTAGATGATTTTACGTTGATCTCCGGGGGCATTACCCTGAAGGATCTAAGGGGCGACTATCTTTCGGTTAGTTACAACAATGTGAGTAAGCACGTCTATAAGAAGGATGAGGAGAGATTCAGACTGCGTGAATACGAGTATATAAACGGAGAGCTGAAGTTCGTGGTCTACGATGACCTGGACCTATATTTTTATTCCATTAACTATCTGAGAAGCGGGGACGATAGCGAAGATGAAGAAGAGAATGAAATAGGGCCCGACTATTTGGGTATAGGTATCGACTATCATCCCCAATGCTGGGGAGTATATCTTGAGCTTTATCGTAAGCGCTGGGAACACGAAGACAACAGCGAAGACTATGGGTTCATGCTGACCCTTACGCTCGAAGGGTTGGGCTCGATGAGATTCAGGTAATATCTGCCGCCCCGGTCGTAAAAGTGCTCGCTGGCAATGAGAAAATGGGTTGCGGGTCATGAACCTCCACTTAGACTGGACAAAGAATTAGGAATGCCATTGTTGCTAATAGTGCTTGCGGGTGATGAGAAAATGGGTTGCGGGTCATGGGCTTCCCCGAAAGATAAATAGATAAAAGGCGCCCCTGTCATAAAACCGCTTGCAGGAAATGGGGAGATAGGGGCTTTTAATCGGCTTCCCCTCAAGGTAGGGAAATTAAAAAGCATCCTAAGAAGGGGGGAAGAGACACGACCCAAAGAGAGCATGTCATGGGTCGTAAGCGGGGTTGGGTGAAAACAGGGGGGTCGGAGGTCGGGGGAATCGGGTGAAAACTGGGCAATGGACGAGGGGCGGACGAGGTTGAAAAAAGCTCCCGTCCCGGCCGATTTTTGGCTCTCAAATCTCGTTATTTCTCTGTGATTTAATCACTCTAATTCAGTACTTCACAGATTTCAGACAGGCTTTACGACTAACTCAAAATTCCATTTTTTTAATCAAGTGATTGCTCGTGCCCTTCGCCCTTAAAAAAGGGCCAAGGCCGCCTCTGTTAAATCTTCCGACGATTCGTGGTCTCTATCGTTCCTTCACTGACCGCTTCGATTTTTTCGCATTTGTGCCCGCTGGACAGATCCAACCTGTTTATCCCGTATAAAATCGCACTTCATCGAATCCCGGCTTCGGTCCGAGAGACTTAAAAATCATAAAATACAATAACAGCCGATAAGAGGTATTTGTCCGGTCGGTCGAGGCCTGCCTCTCGATCCGAATAATCTCTTGAAAACGACAATCGATGGAAAGCGCGTTTTTTGCGGTTTTTCCTTTTGACATCCCGTCGACTTTATATTAAAAAACGGTTGGGGGTATTTATGATAGATTACGAGCTTTTCAGAAAGGTCGATATGAGAGTGGGGACGGTCGTCTCGGTAAAGCTTAACGAAAAGGCGAGGGTTCCCTCCTACGTGCTTACGATCGATTTGGGCGGGCTCGGGACGCGGCTTTCGAGCGCCCAGATTGTTGACCTTCACAAGGCCGAGGAGCTTGTCGGAAGGCAGGTTGTCTGCGTGGCGAATTTACCGCCCAAGCGGATTGCCGGGATCAAGTCGGAGGTCTTAATACTGGGGGTCGACGGCGACAGTGGCGTGGTCCTCCTCGCCCCGGAGAGATCGGTCGGAAACGGCGTCAGGGTTTATTGAACGCCCGATGGAAAGTCAATCTGTCCGGGGTAAAATCAGTCACGTTTTTTTGAGGGGTGACACCTTTTTTATTTTTCCAAAGAAACCCGACGGGATAGAGGCGGGATCAAAGGATAGAGGAAATCAATATGTCCGGTGATAAAAGCGATTTTGCGGGGGCCGTTGAGCTTCTAAAAGATACCTACGAAAAACGGATGCCCTACAACATGTTCTTGGGGCTTGAGGTCGTTGCCGTCGGCCGGGAAGGCGTCACGGTCAGGATACAGATGAAGGAGGGGCTGATAGGGAATTTTATCAGGGGCATGCTCCACGGCGGGGTAATCTCCTCCCTCATCGATATCGTCGGCGGGATCATGGCGGCGGTGGAGGTGATAGAGAAGATGGAGGGGATGTCGAAGGAGGATATTTTTCGGCGCGTCGAGAAGGTCAGCACGGTGGACCTCAGGGTCGATTATTTGAGGCCCGGCCTCGGAGAGTACTTCTTGTGCGAGGGATCAACCGTGAGAATGGGTGGGAAGGTGGCGACGATAGGGATGGAGCTTACAAATGACAACGGGGAGACGATCGCGGTGGGACGTGGCACCTATCTCGTCGGGTGAGCGCGCGGCGGACTATTTTTAAAAGCAGGAGCTGATCTAAAACAAACTGAATTAATAGTAATTGAAATGGGGGCATAATTTATAAATACTTTTCATATAAAAATTTTTAAGCTTTATAACAGGAGGGGGGAGATGGCGAAGAGCATAAAGACGAATATGGTGTGGAAGGCCTTTAAGCAGGCGACGGCCGTGACCGGCCGAAGACTACCGCCGAAATTATTTTGATCGAGGCGGAATCGAAAGAGAATGCCTGACACTGCGATCGATTTGATGGGGATTAAACCGGCCCGATTCATCGCGGTTTAGAGACGCCGGCCCTAAAAGGGGGGGTCTCTCGATATTCGCGCCGCAGCATCGTGATGAGAGGAAGATGCTGCGGCTCACTGTTGAAGGTGTCGTAATCTGGCAGTCTCCCTCACGCATTTAGACTCTTATCTTATTGTTTGCCCTTGCAATTGAGGTCGAATGTAATTATAATCAAATCCTTTAATTGAAAAGGCAATCTTTCTATAATTTGATCCTATTAAGAGATAATCCGAAAACAAAGTGATTTTTTGAGTTGATGGTGTTGACAAGCTTTCGGAAAGCCAGGATTATTGCGGCGTTAGTCGTGAGCGCCTTTGCGGATGAAGAAGGGGGTACGATAGAGAGACTTCGCTAAATGTCGGTGTTAGGGGTGTTGAGTGACTTGTTTAAATCCGGTGATCTTTTAGGTATCACCGGGAGTACCGTGCCAATTGGGAGGAATTAGCAGACGATCATGGCCGTTGACGGGAGTAATAAGGATTTCTCTTCCGGTCGTCGCATCCTTATCGTAGATGACGACCGGGATTCTATCGAGAGCCTGAACGAGGTGCTCAAGTCGCGGGGATACCTGACCGAGGCGGCGAAGGGCGTTGAGGAGGCCTGTAACAAAATCGAGGATTTTGACGCGGACGTGGCTCTCGTAAATGTTTGTCTCGGGGGGGAGAGAGGGATTGACCTCCTCTCGTGGTTGAGGGGGAAAAGGCCCACTTTGATCTGCGTGATGATGGTCCTCCGTGAAGCCGCCGATACGGCCATCGAGGCGATTCAGGAGGGAGCCTATGACTACCTCCAAAAACCTCTCGAGGAACGGGAGCTTTTGGCCACGTTGGACAGGTGCTTTGAAAGGATAAGGCTCGAAAATGAAAGAGAAGCCGCGGAACACGCCATCAGGGAGAAAAGCAGGGAGCTAACGGATACGAACAGACGTTTGAGGGCGATTGTCAAGTCGACCGGAAAACTGACGGCCGCCTCAAAGATCAAGGAGATGGGGAGAATACTCCTTGAGGAGTTTAAGGAAAACATGGATGTAGAGGGGGGAAGCCTGTATATCATTGAAGACGATTCGCTGATCCTCGCTCATTCCCTTGACCCCGGACACGCGGCGGAAAAAATTCCCCTCCCTCTTGAAAAGGGCACGATATTGGAGAAAGCCTTGAGGGAAGGGGGGGCGACGCTTATTGAAGACATTGAAAAGGCGGGGGGACTTAAGAAAAGCGGGTGGAATGGATACAAAGACGGCTCTCTCCTCGTATTTAGCCTCAACGATTCAACGGATGAGATAAAAGGCATAATCACTCTTCATAACAAGGCCAGATCATCCTTTAATGATAAAGATTCCGAGATGGGCCAAATTCTGGCGTCCTTCAGCTACGAGGCTCTCCGTGCGGCCGGAGCCCTGGAAGAGGTTAAAAAGGGGAGAGAAAACCTGCAGACCCTTTTTGATACTATGGAGGACCTCCTCTTTATCTATCAATATGACGGCAAGATCGTTCATGTCAATCCGGCGGTGGAGAGGAGGCTCGGGTATCCGATCGAGGAGCTTTTAGGCACCGATTTCAATAATCTCCTCTCTATCGGGAGGGGGCAGAATAAGGATAAGATCGCTGGCGCTCTTTTTAAAGGTAACTCCGGTATCTACGCTGTACCTTTATTAAAGACAGACAAGACGTCGATTCCGGTAGAGGCAAAATGCACAAGGGGACGGTGGGGGGGAGATGATGTCGTCTTTTGCATCTGTAGAGATATCTCCAAGAGGATATTGGCGGAGGAGGCGTTAAAGAGAAGCGAAGAGAAGTACAGGGATATAATCGAAAATGCCGTAGATGTTATCTTCACCATCGATCTAAAGGGCGCGTTTCTTCAGGTCAACGATTCGTTTCTCAGGGAGAGCGGTTATCGGAGAGACGAGATAATCGGGAAAAACTCCTTGACGACTACTCACCCCGATGATTATTCAATTCTCAGGGAAGCCCTTAAAGAGAGTTTAAAGGGGAATTCCTTCGAGGCCGAAATCAGGGCAATAGATAAAAAAGGTGATTACAAGTGGTTTTCCACCATCACAAGGCCGGTGAAAGATAGGGGTGGATCTGTTGTATCTATCAATATCGTTGCCAGGAATATAAATGACAGGGTGCTGACCGAGAGGGCGCTGATTGAATCGGAGGACAAATATCGGACGTTGGTGGACAGCGCCAAGGAGGCCATACTCGTCCTTCAAGACAATCTTGTCAAATTTTCAAATCCAAAAACCGTAGAGATTTCGGGATACTCGGAAGAAGAGCTTGCCTCGATACCCTTAGAGAAGTTTATTCACCCCGAAGATTTAGAGGAGGTCCTTTCGAGATATTTCAAGGAGATTAACGGAGAGGATTTCCTCAAACCGAATCTCTACAGGCTCTTAAGGAAAGATGGAAGCATAAGGTGGGTCGAGGGAACAGGCATTTCGATAACATGGGACGGGAAACCCGCTTCCCTCACATTTTTAAGCGATGTTACGGAAAAGAAGAAGGCCGAAGAGGCGCTCGTTGAAAGCGAAGAGAAATATCGAATACTTGTGGAGCAGGCGAATGACGGCATTATTATTGTTCAAGAAAAAAAGATCAAGTACGTAAATCGACGCGTGTGTGAAATAGGCGGTTATGATGCCAATGAAATAATTGACACGGATTTTTTCGATTTCGTACATCCGGACGAGGCCGACAAGGTTTCTGCTAATTACAGAAACAGAATTTCCGGCAAGTATGTGCCTTCAACATATGAATCGGCGGCAAAGCATAAAAACGGTCGCAGGGTGGACGTAGAGTTCAATGCAAGCATGATTATGTATAGGGGTGAGCCTGCGATTCTCATAATCATTCGTGATATAACGGAGCGAAAGGCGGCCGAGGAGGCCTTGAAGGAGAGTGAGGAAAGGTACCGCAATCTTTTCCAATCCTCCAGGGATACGATCTATCTTTCAACGATAGGGGGAAGATTTGAAGATATAAATCAGGCGGGCGAAAAGCTTTTTGGTTATGCCCGGGATGAGCTTTTAAATATGGATTTAAAGGATATCTACAAAGATCCCGACTACAGGAAAGAAATTCAAGAGGCCCTGAACAGGGAGGGATTTTTGACGGACTATGAAATCACCTTTAGAAAAAAGGACGGGACTTTTATAGAGACCCTCGTTACGTCGTCTGTGAGGAGAGACGAGACCGGAGAGATAATCGGCTATCAGGGGATAATAAAGGACATGACCGAGAAGAAGAGCCTCGAGGCCCAGCTTGTCCAGACCCAAAAGATGGAGGCCTTGGGCACCCTGGCCGGAGGGATGGCCCATAACTTCAACAATATTCTCGTGGGGATCATGGGTTATTCGGAATATCTCCTTATCAAAAAGGATGAGGACGATCCCGACTACAAGGCCTTGAAAACGATCTATGACGGAACGCTGAGGGCGTCCGACCTCACGAAACAGCTCTTGAACATCGCCAGAGGGGAGGAGTACAAGTTTACAAATCTCAACCTGAACGACGTGGTTGAAAGGATACTGCCGTTAATCTCCGGCATATTTGAAAAGTCCATCACGATCGAGACCTGTCTTGAGGAGGACCTCTTGACGATAAAGGGGGACAGGGGACATCTCGAGCAGTGCCTCTTGAACCTATGTATCAACTCCAAGGACGCCATGCCGATGGGCGGGAGGCTTATTATCGAGACCAGAAGCAAGTTGTTGGATGAGGATTTTGTCAGGATGCACATCGGCGCGAAGAAGGGGGATTATGTGGTGCTGACCGTAACGGACACCGGAATCGGCATGACAAAGGATGTAAAGGAGCGCATCTTCGAGCCCTTTTTCAGCACGAAAGAGCACAAGGGAGGAACGGGAATGGGGCTCTCGACGATATACGGCATCATGCAGAAGCACTCCGGGATAATCACCGTCTACAGCGAAGTCGGGGAGGGCAGCTCCTTTAAGCTCTATTTCCCCGCGATTCCCGAAGCGGCAAAGGCGGCCGATTCCGAAATGGATATCGGAAAGGCAGCCGGGGACGAGACCCTCCTTATCATTGACGATGAGGCGATTGTGGTTGATATGTGGAGCGATTTCCTTAAAGATACGGGATATAAGGTGATTACCGCGACCAACGGTGAGGAAGGGATCGGCCTTTTCACGGAGATGCGGGACGAGATCGACCTGGTCATCCTCGACTACGTCTTGCCCGGAATGAGCGGCATGGAGACGTTCAGAAAATTGAAGGAGATAGACCCGGATGTCAAGGTGCTGATCTCCTCCGGCTACACCGAGAACGGAAAGGCGAAGGATATTCTGATGGAGGGCGGGGACGGTTTTATCCAGAAGCCCGCCCGCCTCAATGACTTGAACGGCAAGATCAGGGAGATTCTGGACAAGTAGGGGTAAAATTCTTCTTTCTTTTCGTTCCCCCAATTTGTTTTGATGGCTTTGGACTGAGTTTCAATATCAAACAGCAAACAGCGAATCCCCAACCACCCTTTTCAGAGTAGGTTTTCACTTTTCCTTCGTGTCTAATTAATGTGATAGACCCTTTCTTTTCATTTCTCATGCTAAATAATCCCTTTCCTACAAAAACTATTAAGAATAAATGAAATCGGAATGAAATTTCCTGTCGATATCGATCATGCAATTCGCCCATTTGTATTTCCACCGTCTGCCTCGCCTCATTTCTTTACGACTAAATACAAATTAAAAAATTCTGGAGCCTCCAATTCCCCCAAAACTTTGTTGACAAAACCCGAATATACCAATATATTGCACAATACATTTGCCGATTCTATAAAGAAACGATAAATATATACTACCGGAGGAAATAATGGCTAATGCAAAAAATGCGAGGATGGTA